>NZ_JBBMEI010000007.1:0-87039 GCF_040096655.1 Blautia intestinihominis
TTTGATTATGATAAGATGTTCTGTGTATTGATGGAAAATGAAATTTGCCGAAAGGTGTGTGAAAAGAATAAATATAATAGTTGGATGAAGCTGATTGGACAGTATTGTATCTCAATGGCTTAAAGATAAAGAAAGTTGCTGGAGAGAAAAAATATTCTCCAGCAACTTTGTCTTTGATGAATAAAGGTCAATTTTTTATTTAACTATTCTCACTATTATTTGATTCAGTGATTTTTTTCTTCTTTGGAGAAACCAGTTTGTGACCGGAATAAATGGACATGCCCATACAAAGCAATGAAGAATAGGCAAAGTATTTATGTGCAGTCATAGATTTTTTGATTCCAGAATAAATGCATCCCAACATACAGAAAAGTGCGCCTAAGGACCAGTATTTATGTGATTTCATGATTTGATACCTCCTTTGATTTAACTGATTCAATCATAACGCTTTTTTACGAAAATGCAAAGAAAAACTTTGAATATAGTTCTGTAGAATTAGAACTTGGCTTTGCGATTCTGTATATTTAAGATATCCACAAGTATACTAAATTCAGAACGATTATTCGTTCTGGAGGAGGTGTTACGATGGATTTGAAAGCAGTAGGACAGCGAATCAAATCAGCACGAGAAGCAAAAAATCTCACGCAAGAGGAACTGGCTGCATTAGTAAATTTAAGCCCGACGCATGTGAGTGTAATAGAGAGAGGTTTGAAAGTTACAAAATTGGATACCTTTGTTGCAATTGCAAATGCATTAGATGTTTCTGCAGATACTCTTTTGATTGATGTTGTGGCACATTCAGTTACAGGTGTTACCAATGAGCTGACAGAGAAAATAGAAAAACTTCCGATCAAAGAGCAGAAAAAAATTATCAAAGTAATCCATACATTATTGGAAGAGTAATATGACAAACTGGGAAGAGCAAGTAGCTCTTCTTTTTTTGACCTTTTATTCAGCTTTAAGTTGTAAAGTGTCTTTTCATGACAATAGAAATATGCTAAATTAGTTCTATAGAACAAGATATAATTCTACTTGTATATTGGAGGAAAATGAATGAGAGAGAAAACTATTTATGAGAAGATTGCAGAAAAGTACAACACAACACCAGAAGAAGTACGCAGAGAAATGCAGATAGCCATAGATGCAGGATTTGATAATCCTGATCCGGATGTCCAGGAAGAATGGAAGAAAATGACACTTAAAGGAAACAGACCCACACCGGAAGAAGTAATCAATTTCGCAGTAAAACAATTAAAAGGAAATTAATGAAAATATGAAGAAAAAGATAATTGCAGTGATTACAGGAGCAGTAATCTTGATAATTGCTACAGGAAGTATTTGTTGGAAATCTGAATCCGGTCATAAGGGAGGTGAACCGGATGTAGTAGGAACATTTTCCGTAAATCGGGATGAAAATTTAACTGTGGTCGCTAACCGGGAAAATATTGAGGATAGAGAAGCGTTTGCAAGAGAACTTTTGCAGATGTACAAGGATGATTCTTTTCATTCGACAAAATTCTCCACAGACAGGGGATATGCGACGAGCCTTGATATGAACATCTATTTATGGAAAGAGAATATTGAAGAAGGGGAATCGGTAATGACAGCTGAATACAGACCTGTAGAATACGGAAAGGACTATGATGTAGTCAATAATCCTGATAAATTTCAACTATATATAGATGGAAAAGAAGTAGAAGAATAACACGGTGAACTTTTTATACTGAAATATGTACGATTCCAATAATGATATGAACTTATGGGAATATATTGCGGATACTTTGTGAACTTTATCCTGATACAATGATTATGCTGATGAAAGAAGGCATAGATAATTGAATACAAGAAAGAGACGAAAGCCTCAGTAGTTAAGAAAAAACTACTGGGGCTTTTTTCGTGCCTGAATTTCTCAGCCAATAACTGCGGGCGTATCCCGGCAGGATAAAGGCGGAGCAGGCATGATCCTAAACAGAGGTCCGCCTTCTGGATTTGAAACGAGCAACAAGATTTCAAATTCAGGAGGAACGGATATGTATATTGAACACCCATATTTTTACGAAGGAAAGTATTACGCAAATATTGATGGAGAAATGATCGAGATTACAAAAGAAGTTGCGTATGCGATGAATAATTTTTACAGAAGCAGCAAGGCAAAAAAAGTTGAGATTAAGAATGAACTGGGTGAGGTTGTGGATAAGATGCTGAGAGAAGTACCTTACAGCGGTCAGTCCATTGATGGAGAAGGCTTCATGATTGAGGATTTTCCAGATCTGAACTGTGATGTGGAGCACTGTGTACTGACAAAAATGGAACAGCAGGATATTCACACAGTGATCAATCAACTGAACTCAGAGGAACGCATGATTATTTATGGCATTTTCTTTGAAAACAAGACACAGACACAGATGGCGGAGATTATGGGGATTTCCAGACAGATGCTGTCATACAAGCTGAAATCCACTCTTAATAAGATGCGTGAAATGTATATGAATAAATTTTTTTAAAAAATTTTTCAAAATCTTTTGCATCTGCCAAAGTCATTTGACTTTAGTAATTAGAGGAAGTTAAAGGACTTCCTAAAATGAACCATGATAACTGAATATCCAATAATAACTGACGTGACATTTCATGCAAAGAGCACGAGGAAGATGCCGCTATAGGATTATAAGACAAAACAAAGATTTTTAGTTCAGTCCGTAATGCTGCGAAAAAGCACTGACCGAAGCCAGCTGGCAGGCTGGTGATGCGATGATATGTATGAGATGCGATACACTTGCAGATCCTGAGAAGTCTGTAACTGGTAAACCTATGAACTGCTGGAGCCTGGAAACGAGAGTTTCCGGGTTGTGGTCCGGAGTATGCATCCGGGCAGGTTATTATTCCCTTCCTGCATATGCGGGAGTAACGATTCGGGGTATCGAGGATAAATAGAATCGAGCGAGCACTGTTTAATAATCAAATTGGCTATAGAGGTTATGCGGCAGAGCTTTCCTTATGGGAAAGAAACTCTGCCGTATTCCTGTGGAGCCAATATAGCGCTATGGATGCTTTACAAATAAAAATAATAGATTGGAGAGAGGACAAATGACAATCCGCAGAGGAGATATTTTATGGGCAGATCTCGGTATGTTTCCTACAACATCTGTTCAGGGTGGAGTAAGACCGGTGATCGTAGTGAGTAATAATAAAGCCAATACATACAGTTCAGTCATAACGGTAGTTCCGCTGACATCAAGAATTTATAAGAAACGGTATTTGCCAACACATGTATTTATCAGCAAATATGATATGACGGGAATCCGAAAAGGAAGCCTGGCACTGGCTGAACAGGTTATGAGCATTTCTACGAAATGTATTATTGAGAAATGCGGAAGAGTGAACAAGTGGAGCCTGGATCGGGTACTGAAAGCAGTACAGATTCAGATGGGAATGGAAGGAGAAGGGCATGACGGCAGAGGAATATAGAAACTATCTGGAGCAGGATTTCAGTGATGTAGATATCAATGAAATGACTGATCTACGGATGATAAAAGCAGACAGAAATAAATCGCTTCAGGAACGGAGAGATATTTTTCTGAATAAAGTAGGAAATCCATATTTGGTCCGGATCGGCAATATGAAAGTAAAAGTCAGATTTGCCAATAACGGTATATCTATGGAGCAGGCATTTGAGAATATGCTTCTGAGTGTCTGAAAAAGTACTGGCAAGATTGAGGGGACTGTGTTAGAATGTCGGTAAGGACAAATTATGCAGCCCCCTTTTATTACATGGATTTTCTGACGTAATAAAAGGAGGTAAGATATGTATCAGAATATCAATAAAATCTATCATGCCGCCATCTATGTCAGATTATCTAAAGAAGATGGCGATATTTCCAGTTCAGCAAAACTGGAAAGTAACAGCATTTCTAACCAGAAAGCTTTGATTCTGGATTTCCTGAAAGACAAAAAAGATATAGAAGTTGTTTCAGTCCGAGTTGATGATGGCTACTCAGGCTCTAATTTTGAGCGCCCAGCATTCCAGGCAATGCTGGAAGATATCCGGCGTGGGATTGTAGACTGCGTAGTGGTAAAAGATTTATCACGATTTGGAAGGGAATATATTGATTCTGGGAAGTATATCGAGAGATTATTCCCGGCTCTTGGTGTGCGTTTTATTGCCATCAATGACAATTATGACAGTCTCAAGGGAAAGAATCAGGCAGACGAAATTATTATCCCATTTAAGAATTTAATCAATGATGCTTATTGCCGTGACATTTCTATTAAGATCAGGAGTAATCTTGAGATTAAGAGGAAAAAAGGCGAATGCGTGACTCCGTTTGTAGCTTTTGGATACAGGAAGACAAAGACAGATAAGCATAAATTAGAGATTGATCCATCTGCAGGCAGTGTAGTACAGGATATTTTTAAGATGAAGCTGCAGGGAATGAGTCAGGATGCGATTGCTAATCGTTTAAATGAACTGGGTATTCTTTCCCCATTTGAGTATAAAATCAGCAGTGGCAGTCATTATGAAACAGGCTTCCGGCAGAAAGAACAGGCACTTTGGAGTTCCGTTACCGTCCGCAGGATACTGGAAAACGAGGTTTATATCGGAAACCTTGTGCAGGGAAAAAGGACGACACCGAACCATAAAGTGAAGCAGACTTATGTGAAACCGGAAGATGACTGGATCCGGATTGAGAAAAATCATGAGCCATTGGTGAGTGACCGTGATTTTGAAATTGTTCAGAGACTTCTGGGCATGGATACACGTACTTCGCCTGACCAAAAGCAAGTATATCTGTTATCCGGAATTGCTGTATGTGCGGATTGTGGTGCACCTATGACAAGAAAGGTTTCTACTGTGGCAGGGAAAAAATATGCTTATTATCTATGTTCCGCAAATAAAGAAACAAAACGCTGTTCTAGTCATAGAATACCGGAAAAGGATCTGGAAGATGCCGTACTGGTGATGCTGAAACAGCATATCCAGAATATCCTGCACCTGAAAAGAGTCCTGGAATTTGTTGGTACTGTGCCATTTCAGGAGATCAATATGAAGAAGCTGCAGGACAGGCTGGAGAAGAAAAAACAGGAGACAGAACGTTGTAAGGAGTTACGGATGATGCTCTATTCGGATATGAAAGAGGGCATTGTATCAAAAGAAGACTATGTAGAGCTTCATGCAGCCTATGGAAAGAGGCTTAGAAATGCGGAAGAGAGTATCCGTGCAATCCAGAAAGAAATGGATAGTGAGCTGGAAAAAGCAGACAATGCCAATACCTGGCTGGATTATTTTGTGAAATATCAGGATATTGAAGAACTGTCCCGCACAGTGGTGGTAGAACTGATCAGGAAAATCCGAGTATATGATAAAAAGAATATAGAGATCACTTTTGATTTTGATGATTGTTATCAGACATTGCTGAATCAATTACCGGCTATGGGAGTTGATACGGTAATAGATGATGATAATAATCTGCAGGTTAAGGTAAAGGAGGTTGTATAAAATGGCACGAAAGAGTAGGAAAAACATTCCGGAAGTAGTCGGCAGTGCAACCGTCCAGACAGAGGTGAGAAGACCATTCCGGGCAGGATTGTATGCCAGAATTTCAATGGAAACAGAAGAAACATTAGAAAGAGGGACGATAGAAACCCAGGTGGAATTGATGAAAAACTTTGTAGCAGATACGGAAGATATTTCGGTTGCGGAAGTTTATAAGGACTCAGACTATTCAGGTACAAATTTTGACCGTCCTGGATTCGTACAGATGATGGAAGATATCAAGCATGGAAAAATCAATTGTGTTATTGTAAAAGATTTGTCCAGACTTGGAAGAAATTATGTCGAAACCAGCAACTATATTGAACGAGTATTTCCGTTTTTTCATGTAAGATTCCTGGCTGTGACAGATGATTTCGATTCCTTCAGAGAGGGTGTGGATCTTACAGTTCCACTGAAGAATATTATCAATGAGTTCTATTCGAAAGACCTTGCCAAAAAGAGCAGCAGCGCAAAAAAAGCTCTTTGGAAAAAAGGAAAATTTACAAGTGCCTGGGAACCGTATGGTTACAGAAAGTCAGAAGAAGACCATCATCAGCTGATCGTTGATGAAGAAGCTGCAGAACATTTGAAAAGTATATTTTCTATGTATATGGATGGCAGGAACTATAGTGATATTGCAAGACAGCTCAATAAAGATGGAGTTTTATCGCCGACTTTACAGAGAAAATTCTATAAAACCGGTGAAAAGCCGCTTCCGGAGTCAAAACCCTGGAACAATTATGAAGTGAAACGAGTTCTTCAGGATGTTCATTGCACAGGTGATTCTGTATTTGGAAAATATCAGCAAAGTGTTTTCCAGGGAAATAAACAGAGAAATCGACCAGAGAGTGAATGGGTGCATGTGGAGAACACGCATGAAGGGATTATAGATAGAGAGTTGTTTCAACAGGTACAATCTAAAATCCAGGAATATACGGAAGCTTATAAGAAGAAACATCAGCAGAACAATGGAGCTATTAGAAACCATAATTTCTATACAGGAAAGATATGGTGCGGAGGCTGTGGCAACCGCATGACGTTGTCCAGAGAAAGAAATGGCACATTCTTTTATATCTGCGGAGCCAATACTAACCATAAATCCGGAGGAAAGCAATGCAAAGGGCACAGAGTCAGAAAAGAATATGTGGATGACGATGTTCTTCGCCTGATTCAAACGCATATGAAAACCGTATTGGATACAGAAAAAATGATTCAGGAAATGAATGCAGCTTCCAAAAATCAGACACAGTACCTGCTTTTGGATAAAGAGGTGGGGAAACTTCGACGGGAACTAAGCCGTATCAGTAAGCGTAAATCGGATTTATATGAAGACTATTCCGAACGTTTGATTACAGAAGAAGAATACATACAGTTTTCTCGGATCTATTCCAATGAAATTGAGAATATCAAGAGCCGTCTGGACACAGTATTGGCGGCACAGGTTCGGTATTCCCAGGATTACCACATTGAAGAAGGCTGGGGAAATGTGATACATACTTATATGTCAAAGCGTAAGCTGACAAAAGAAATGGCAGATGCCTTTGTAGATTCAATTATTATCCGTGGTAAGTATGATTATGAGATCAAGCTGGTATATGACGATCAGTTTGCAGATTTACAGAAACTAAAGAAAGAGAAGGAGGCGCAGTCAAGATGACAGATCTTAGAAAAACAGCTGTTTACATCCGTTTGTCTGCAGAAGATGACAATGTAGATGGCAGAGCCAAAAAAGAGAGCGACAGTGTAACTTCTCAGAGAATTCTGTTAAAATCATTTGCAATTGATGAGCTGGGTGTAGCTGAGTTGGATATTCTGGAATATGTGGATGACGGTGTTAGCGGTACTCATTTTAAAAGGCAGGGATTTCAACAGCTGCAGGATGACATGAAAAGCGGAGAAATCGGCTGTGTAGTTGTGAAAGACTTTTCCAGATTTGGAAGAGACTATCTGGAAGTTGGATTTTATATTGAATATATTTTCCCACTTCTACAGATTCGATTTATTTCGATTAATGACAGCTATGACAGTGCAGCGAGCAGCGGAATGACTGGTGGAATGAATGTAGCATTGCAGAATCTGATATACAATATGTATAGCCTGGATTTGTCCAAGAAAATTTCATCAGCATTGCAGACAAGAACGAGAAATGGTACACGCCTTCCGGTAAATGCCAGATATGGCTATAAAAAAGGAAAAGACGGAAGACTGGAAGTTGATCCGGAGGCTGCAAAAGTCGTGAAAATGATTTTTCGGATGGCAGCGGAAGGAACAAGTTTCGCAGATATTACAAGGGAATTGAACAGACAGGCGATTGCCACTTGTGATGAGCAGAAATTATCAAGAGGGGATCAGGTGCAGTTCCAGAGGTTTGACACGATCAAAAAGAAACATTGGAGCCCTACGACAGTAGCGGCAATTGTCCGGGATGAGATTTATATTGGAACCAGAATCTGGGGAAAAACACGTTGCAGTATGCATACCGGTCATAAAGCAGTTCTGAATGATGAAACAGAATGGGTTCGCCTGGAAAATCATCATACGGCAATTATAGACAGAGCATTGTTTGAAAAAGCAAATGAAATGCATCCGAAAAAGAAGAGAAGTGTTGCGGAATCACGCACCAATTTTACTCTGGAAAGGCGTAAAAAACAGCCGGCATTACTGATATGTGCCAACTGTGGGCATTCTTTACTAAAAGAAACGGAGCATCTGCTAAAATGCTCAGATGCTCGAACCAATGGAGATCCTGTGTGTCGAAGTCTGGTGATCCGACGGGAACCGCTGGAGGAGAATATCCTTGGGCTTGTCCATCAGTATGCAGCGTCAATGTTGGAAAAAGAAAAGAAAGTATCTTCCAACAGGCAATGCGACGACAAAGAGATCAATACCGCAGAATTGCAAAAACAAAGCCGACAGTTGACCTCGGAAAAGATGAAACTCTATGATGCTTACAAAGATGGTCGTATAGATCGTGATTCGTATAAGCAGAGAGCTGGAAAGATAAGTGTACAGCTGGAGGAAATAAAACGAAAGATAGAAGATGCGGAGAATAGTAAAAAGCTTCTTGAACAAAATGAACTTTCTGATAAAATAAAACTAAAAGATTTCTTGGGAATTCAGAAGTTCGATACAGAGAAGTTGCGTGAGATTATCAAGGTGATCCGTGTTCATTGTCAGGATGAAATTGAAATCGAATGGAATTTTGACGATATTTTTTCGGAACAGAGGTAACTTGAGCAGGACAAGAAGGACTTATCAGAAGATAATAAAGGTGCTGGGACTACCTGATGGAAGCGTCAGATAGTCTTCGGCAGAAAAAAATAAAATTTTTTTTGTCCTATACTTGACACATCCACATTCATTCCGACATACTTACTGTACGAATATGGCAAACAGAGGAATGAACCCAAACACCCTGCAATATCTTATGGGACACGCTAACATAACCATGACACTTGGCTATTATGCACACGGTACATTTCAATCTGCAAAAGCAGAACTGGAAAGACTGGCTTGTTAATATCGGAGCTTATATTTACTACTCATTTACTACTTTTGGTTGCATTTTCATGCTGGTAAATGCCAGCTTATGCAAGGTATCTTCCAAAAAGAAAATACCGATAAAGCCCTAAAATACGGGATATATCGGCATTTACCAACTTATGAAAAGATAATCAGAAATTTAGTAAGTTTTTCTTATAAAAAAGAAGAAAAAGAAACGGAATGTACGGCAGCAGTCAGTGAATATGGACTTACAGAAACGGATTTTCACCAGGATACAGAGTATCAGATAGAAGATTTCTGCACGATCACAGCAGAAAGAGATCTGGTCAATGGGGATATTCTGGAACTTACAATGACGTGCCAGAAAGGAAAGGGAATTGAACCGGGAGAACTGGCTTCGAAACTTCTTTTGTTTCTTGCAGATGCAGAAGACCCGGATAACAAAACTGCCGGAGATCTTATTGCAAAAGACCGGGAACTCCAGAATCAACAAGATACAGGGAGCATTCATATGTATCAGTGGGAAGAGGGGATTCTGATTTTCAGAGAGAGCCGGGAAGATTTCCTGAAAATCCAGATCGTTCCGCGAAAAAAATACCAGTTTTTTCAGGAAAGCGCATATTCGGCAGAGTAGGAGGAGCAATGGAAAAGAAAACTACAGAATTTGTTTATATCATAGACCGCAGCAGGTCAATGCATGGGAAAGAAAAAGAAATCATAGAACGCTTTAATCACTGGCTTACACAACAGAAGCAGAAAAAAAGTCCGTTTCTGGTAACGCTGGCACTGTGCAATGAAGAATGTGAACTGCTTTATTGCCGGATGCCGCTGAAATATGTGAAACCACTGGATACTTTTACCTATTATACAAAAGGTTATACTGCCTATACGGACCGGGCAGAAGAAGTACTGGATCTGGTCTGTGATCTCATGCCGCCAGCAGAAAGACAGGAAGTAAGCCTGCATCTGATCACAGACGGGCTGGATAATTCCAGCGCAGAAGAAGACCGGGCAGAGTTCAACGAAAAACTGGAAACTCTGGAAAAAAAGGGATGGAAAATAATGAAAGAAAAGGAGATATAGTTATGAAAAGAAATTTTAAGACAATAAGTGCAGCAGTGGCTGCAGCAATGACGATTAGCGGAATGGCAGCAGTTCCATGTTATGCAGGAATCAAGATTCCGTTTATTGGGGAAATTGGCGGATCGTCCGTAGAAGACCCGGAACTGGAATCCATGTTTGGAAGAAGCCTCAAAGAAATGGCAGGGAAATTTGACGGTATGTCTGAACCTTACTGGAATATGGGCGTGACCAGTTCTTCTAATGGGCAGGTGACTTTATTCAGTGCAGATTCCAGTAATGGAGGAGATGGCATTACACAGATTCAGCTCACAGGGAGCGGGAATCCATACTGGCTGATGGGAGTAGATACCGGGATGTCATACAGTGATGCAGGAAATGAACTGTCAGGAAAGGGATTCCGGTGCATGCCGTCAAAACCGGTCTACTATGACAGAAACGGCAATTATGTGGCTCTGGACGGACAAGATAATAATCTGACGGTGACAATGTCGCATGTCACACTGGGATCACACACAGACAAAACAGAAGTTTCTCAGTATATGGGAGAAAACCTGCGGGAGATTTTTTTTGAAGTAGATGACGTAGGTGCAAGGACAGAAGGAGAAGATACCGTAGTAGAAAATGATCAGGTAATGTTTTATGCCAGAGGACAGGCAGTGGAGCTTTCTGATCTTACAATATCCAAAATCGTACTTAAGCAGTCAGGAGGAGAATATTGCATGTACGGTTATCAGCCAGGTGATGCATGGGATTCACTGTATCCGGGAATGCAGGAAGGCGGCAGCGGTGAGTGGTTCGATCCGGCAGGAAATGTCTTTTCCATGTATTCTTCCACAGACCCGTTAAATCCGCAGATCGTATTGTCTGATCCTTCTCAATGGTAAAAATACATTGCTTTTCCCATTTCCCTCTGCTATACTGACAAGGATAAGGATGAGAAATCGAATGGACTCGAAAGAGTATGAAATGGGGGAGTTATGTAAATGGATGAGAAGAATCAGATTACGGAAGGTGTGATCTGGAAACAGCTTCTGATCTTCTTTTTTCCGATCGTGATCGGGACATTTTTTCAGCAGATATATAACACGGCCGACAGCATTGTTGTCGGTCGTTTTGTAGGTAAGGAAGCTTTGGCGGCTGTCGGCGGTTCGGTAAACCAGATTGTGAACCTGGTCGTGGAAGTTTTTGTCGGACTGACGTCCGGTGCGTCCGTGATCGTGGCGCAGTTTTACGGGGCAAAAGATAAGAAGAACCTGAATAAGACACTTCATACATCTTATGCATTTGGTATTGTGACAGGATTTGTGGTGGCTGTGGTCGGACTTCTGGTTACAAATACAGTGCTTGAGCTTATGAAGACTCCGCAGGAACTGATGGCAGATTCCAGGCTTTATCTTCATATTTATTTCTGCGGCATGATTTTTAATATCATTTATAATATGGGGGCGTCCATCCTCCGCGCAGTGGGAGATTCCAGAAGACCGCTGTACGTGCTGATGGTTACCTGCGGGCTGAACATTGTCCTTGATATCCTGCTTGTGGTGATTTTCCGTCTGGGTGTTATGGGCGTTGCGATCGCGACTGTGAGCTGTCAGGGAATCAGTTCCATTCTGGTCACGGCAATGCTTATGAAAGAACATCCGCTGTTCCAGCTGAAACTAAGGGAGATCCGTTTTTACAGAGTTTCCCTTAATTCTGTCCTTCGGATCGGTATTCCTGCGGCACTGGAAGCGACCATGTATACCATCGCCAACCTGATCATTCAGGTGTTCGTAAATGAACTGGGAACAGATACCGTCGCAGCGTGGGGAACTTTTGCAAAGATCGATGCGGTTTACTGGATGGTCGTAAATGCATTTGGCATTTCCATCACGACTTTTGTAGGGCAGAACTACGGGGCAGGTAAGGTAAAAAGAATGCGAAAAAGTGTCGGCATCTGTCTTGGGATGTCATATGCCGGTGCGATTCTTGTAAGTGGAGTGCTGTATGCGCTGGCAGGCCCGCTTTATCGGCTGTTTACGACAGATGAAAATGTTGTACGGATCGGTGTGGATATGATGCATTTCCTTCTGCCATCCTATTTCATGTATGTGGTGATCGGGATCCTTTCCGGTGCACTTCGAGGGGCAGGCAGGGTCCTTGTGCCGATGCTGCTCACCTGCGGAGGAGTCTGTCTGATCCGTATTGTGTGGATGTTCGGTGTATTTCCGGGACATCCGGGGATCAATACGATCATGCTGAGTTACCCGGTATCCTGGGGCATCACGGCAGTTTTGTTCATTATTTATTATTTCAGAAAATTTCCAAAAGTAAAAAACGTACAGGAGTGAGATTATAGAATGAATGTTTTGAATCTGGAGCATATCAGTAAAGTTTATGGAGATAAAGTGATCTTTGATGACATTTCCTGCGGGATCCATCAGGGAGACAAGATCGGGATCATCGGCATCAATGGAACAGGAAAAACAACCTTCCTTCGGATCCTTGCCGGACTGGAAGAAGCAGATGAGGGTCAGGTGATCACGCAGAACGGACTTCGCATCACCTATCTTCCGCAGCACCCGCAGTTCCCGGAGGGCGCAACGATCCTTTCCTATGTGACGCAGGGGCAGAAGGAACAGAGCTGGAATCCGGAGACAGAGGCACATATGGTTCTCAACAAACTGGGGATCGAAGACCATGAAGAAGAGATTGAACATCTCTCCGGTGGTCAGAAAAAGCGTGTGGCGCTGGCGGCAGTTCTTGTAAACCCAACGGATGTCCTGATCCTGGACGAGCCGACCAACCATCTGGACAATGAGATGGCTTCCTGGCTGGAAGATTACCTTAACCGTTTCAAGGGCGTTGTGATCATGGTAACACATGACCGATATTTCCTTGACCGTGTGACAAACAAGATCCTCGAGATCAGCCATGGCAAGCTTTACAGCTACGAGGCAAAATATTCAGAATTCCTGGAACTCAAGGCGCAGAGAGAAGAGATGGAGATGGCTTCCGAACGCAAGAAACAGAGTATCCTGCGCATGGAGATCGAGTGGGCCAAGCGTGGCTGCCGTGCGAGAAGCACCAAGCAGAGGGCACGTCTCGACCGTCTGGAGGCAATGAAAAATTCCACAGCCCCGGTGCGCGACAAAAACGTAGAGATCGACTCCGTGGAGACAAGAATGGGCAAAAAGACGATCGAACTCCATCATATTTCCAAGCGTTTTGGTGACAGAATCTGCATCCGTGATTTTGACTATATCGTGCTCAAGAACCAGCGTCTCGGTATCATTGGACCGAATGGCTGTGGCAAATCCACCCTGCTCAAGATCATCGCAGGCATTATCGAGCCGGACAGCGGTGAGGTAGAGGTCGGAGATACCATCAAACTGGGATATTTTTCCCAGGAGATCGAGGATATGAACAGCAGCCAGCGAGTGATCGATTATATCAAAGATGTTGCTGAATTTATCCCGACGAAGGACGGACTTATCAGTGCGTCGAAACTTCTGGAGCAGTTTTTATTTGACCCGGCGATGCAGTATGCGCCGATCGAGAAGCTTTCCGGTGGAGAAAAGAAGCGTCTCTATCTCCTTAAAGTCCTGGCTGCGGCACCGAACGTCCTTCTTCTTGACGAGATCACGAACGATATCGATATCCCGACACTTACGATCCTGGAAGATTATCTGGATTCTTTTGCCGGAATCGTTATTGCAGTATCCCATGACCGATACTTCCTTGATAATATCGCAGACCGTATCTTTGAGTTTGACCGCGAGGGAAATCTTACCCAGTACGAGGGCGGCTATACAGATTATCTGGAGGCAAAGAAGCGCAGAGAGGGAAGCAGTGATGCAGGAAGTGCTGAGCCTTCCAAGGTAGCAAAAACTGCCGAAGAAGCACCAAAGGCAGAAAAAGATTCTGTCAAGACCTGGAAACAGAACCGTCCGTCCAAACTCAAATTCAGCTACAAAGAACAGCGGGAATTTGAGACCATCGATGATGATATCGCAGCGCTGGAAGCACGAATCGAGAAACTGGACGCGGAGATCATGGCAAATGCGACAAATTCCGGCAAGTTAAACGAGCTTACCCAGGAAAAAACAGAAGCAGAAGCGCAGCTGGAAGAAAAAATGGACCGCTGGGTTTACTTAAACGACCTCGCAGAGCAGATCGAAGCCCAGAATAACAATTAATAAATTATGCGGTTTTTATTGATTTTCGTCGAGTTCTTTAGGATACTAAGCGGGAATCATCGGTAATTCAATTGCCGAGATAAAAGCGTGAATTGTGCATGTCTGCACATATATATAATTATATTAAATATATAAAAGAAAATATGTTCGATATATTATTGATGTTAAAACAATCTTATGCTATATTATATGTATGAAAGAAAATCTCATACATTACAGGACTTGCGTATGCAATATCAATTACCATATGGTGTGGTCAGTAAAATATCGACGTAAGATATTAAGTACAGAGATCGAATCTTATCTGCAGGAGCTGGTACAGGAGATTGCAGCAGATAAGGGATTTACGGTTCATTTATTTGAATGTGGAGAGGGGGACCATATCCATTGTTTTGTATCTGCACCACCCAAGTTATCCATAACTGCTATTGTTAAATATCTGAAAGGGATCACAGGAAGAAAATTATTTGAACGTTTTCCGGAAATAAGGAACCAGCTGTGGAAAGGAGAGCTGTGGAATCATTCCTATTATGTGGAAACCATCGGATCTGTATCAGAAGAAAATATCCGTCGTTATATCGAACGTCAGAGCAAAGCCTATTGAAATCCAGGAGGGAAAGAAATGCTGCTGTCGCAGAAGACGTCTGTAAAGATCAGTCAGAAAAAAACCATAAAAGTGATCTGTGGTACAGGCAACTTCCATCCCAGACGGCACAGGAAACTTGCAAACTGCTGGATAAAGCCTGGAAATCTTTTTATGCTTTAAAGAAGTCCGAAGGGGTCAGGGAGCCAAACCCGCCCCGTTTTAAAAAACAAAATATGCGGATCACCTATATGCAGATGGGGATCGTGCACGAAACTGGCACAGACAGGATACGGCTGTCACTGCCAAAGGAACTGAAGATCTATATGGAGAAGGAGTATGGGACACAGAACGAACCAGAAATTCCATGGACTGCCTTACAATAAATTGTATATCATGCTGGAATATAAGCTGAAGATGTATGGGATACGTCTGGAAAAACAGAAAGAATCATACAGCAGCCAGTGCAGTCCGGTGTCACCGGAAGTATCAAAAAAATATGCAGAGCCATCCAACCGAAAAAAACGTGGATTGTATGTGGCGGGGAAAAAAGAAACAGCTGTCCGTAACCGGACTGAAACAGCCCCAAATAATAAAAGTAGCTGCGTAGCAAAAAAGCAAGCAGTAGTAGTGGCATGGACCCACCCTGAAAAATGCGGTATCCCGCTTTGATTCAGATGCTCTGGTAATTTGTTGCCGAGTAGTTCACTATGATAAAGTGTAAATCTTTTATATTTTCAGAACAGATTTGTAATTTGACATAAACAAAAACAGCAGGAGGAAAAATTATGGCAGAAGTAGTTAGAGTAGTTGTAGATGCCATGGGTGGCGACTACGCCCCGGTGGAACCTGTAAAAGCAGCCGTGGAAGCAGTCAAAGAGCGGGATGATATTCAGGTGATCCTGACAGGTGTGGAGGATGTTGTCCAGGCAGAACTTAAGAAATATCAGGATTATCCGAAGGACAGGATCCAGGTGGTCAATGCCACAGAGGTGATCGAAACTGCAGAGCCTCCTGTATTTGCGATCCGCAAGAAGAAGGACTCTTCCATCGTAGTAGGTCTCAAGATGATCAAAGAAAAGAAAGCCGATGCATTCGTTTCTTCCGGAAGTACCGGAGCCGTTCTGGTTGGCGGACAGGTGCTTGTCGGACGAAGCAAAGGTGTAGAGCGTCCGCCTCTTGCCCCGCTGATCCCGACAGCCAAGGGAGTATCCCTCCTGATCGACTGCGGTGCCAACGTAGACGCAAGACCGTCCCATCTGGTACAGTTTGCCAAGATGGGCTCTATCTATATGGAAAATGTAGTAGGTATCAAGAATCCGCGTGTCGCTATCGTAAATAACGGTGCAGAGGAAGAGAAGGGAAATGCACTGGTCAAAGAAACGTTCCCTCTTCTCAAAGAAATCGAAGGAATCAATTTTATCGGAAGCATTGAAGCAAGGGATATCCCGGCAGGCTATGCCGATGTCATCGTCTGCGAAGCTTTTGTCGGAAATGTCATCCTCAAACTGTATGAGGGTGTCAGCTCCGAACTGATCCACAAGATCAAAGAAGGAATGATGAGCACCTTAAAGAGCAAGATCGGTGCTCTCCTCGTGAAACCGGCACTGAAACAGACGCTCAAGAGCTTTGACGCGACAGAGTACGGTGGAGCACCGCTTCTGGGACTCAAAGGACTTGTTGTCAAGACACATGGAAGCGCGAAATCCGTCGAGATCCGCAATGCGATCTTCCAGTGTGTACAGTTTAAACAGCAGAAGATAAATGAAAAAATCGCCGAGCGTATTCTTCCGCCTCATTATGAAGCCCCAGAAACACCGGCAGCAGAAAAAGAAGGACAGAAATAATATGGAAGAATTGGAACAGATCATAGGATATACTTTTCAGAATAAGAAACTTTTGAAACAGGCACTGACACACAGCTCCTATGCCAACGAGAAAAAGCTTGGCAAACTTGGGTGTAATGAACGTCTGGAATTCCTGGGCGATGCGGTACTGGAACTTGTCAGCAGTGATTTCCTGTATGCACGTTTTCCGCAGATCCCGGAGGGAGAACTCACCAAAAAGAGAGCCAGCCTTGTGTGCGAGCCGAGCCTTGCCTACTGTGCGAGACAGTTCGGACTCCCGAAATTCCTTCTCCTTGGACGTGGAGAGAACATGACCGGAGGACGAAACAGAGATTCTATCGTATCCGATGCGACCGAGGCACTCCTTGGCGCGATTTACCTTGACGGCGGATTTGAGCCGGCGAGAGAGTTTGTGCTGAATTTTATCCTGAATGATATCGAGAGCAAGCAGCTTTTCTATGACAGCAAGACGATCTTACAGGAGATCGTTCAGGAGAAAGGACTCCAGCCGGTAGAGTATATTCTCACAGAGGAAAAAGGTCCGGATCATGACAAGCAGTTCAGCGTAGAAGTAAGAGTAAACGGTGAAGTGTACGGATGTGGCACCGGCCACACCAAAAAAGCCGCAGAGCAGGCGGCAGCTTACCAGGCGATCCAGGAGAAAAAGCTGGAAGCTGTAAGCGTCAAATGAAATAAATTGCAGGTGAACTATGTATTTAAAAAATATTGAAGTATATGGCTTCAAATCGTTTGCCCAGAAGATCAATTTTGAATTCCACAACGGGATCACCGGTATCGTCGGACCGAACGGAAGTGGAAAGAGCAATGTCGGCGATGCCGTCCGCTGGGTTCTCGGAGAACAGAGCGCGAAGCAGCTTCGAGGCGGCAATATGCAGGATGTCATTTTTTCCGGTACAGAGTCCAGAAAGCCCTTAAGTTTCGCATCGGTGGCGATCACACTGGATAACAGCGACCACAAGCTTCCAGTGGATTTTAATGAAGTGACTGTCGCGAGACGGCTGTACCGTTCCGGGGAAAGTGAGTATCTGATCAATGGCAGCAGTTGTCGCCTGAAGGATATCCAGGAGATGTTTTATGACACCGGTATCGGTAAGGAAGGCTACTCCATCATCGGACAGGGACAGATCGACAAGATCTTAAGTGGCAAGCCAGAGGACCGCAGGGAGCTTTTTGACGAGGCAGCGGGAATCGTAAAATTCAAACGAAGAAAAAATACCACGATCAAGAAGCTGGAAGAAGAACGCCAGAATCTTGTCCGTGTGACAGATATCTTGAGCGAGCTGACCAAACAGCTCGGTCCATTGGAGAAACAGTCCGAGACAGCAAGGATCTATCTTGCCAAGCGGGAGGAACTTAAGACACTGGATGTCAATCTTTTCCTTCTGGAATACGAGCAGAGCGTTCAGAATCTGGAAGAACTGGAGCAGAAACTTTCGAATGCCCAGAGAGAACTTGACGAAGCCCAGAAAGCCTATGACCGCACCAAAACAGAATATGAACGTCTGGAAGAAGAACTGGAAACGCTGAATGAGCGTCTGGATTCTCTTAAAGAGGAACAGCAGCAGAATGCCCTTGGAAAGCAGCAGTTTGAAGGTCAGATGCAGGTCCTCGAGGAGCAGATCCTTGCGGGCAGACAGAGCAGTGAACATTTCAAATCCCGACTGGCAACGCTCAAGGAAGAACTTGCACATCGCCGGGAAGAGCAGGAAAACTTAAGCGAAGAGAAACTGACGATTCACGAAAAGTTAAAAGAGATCCGAAAGAATCTCAAGGAGGAAGAGAAAGAACTCGAAAATATCGCTTCCAATGTAGAAGAATGCACCAGTGCGGTGGAGGACGGCAAGAATGAGATCATCGAGATCCTCAACAGCCGTGCCACGACCAAGGGAAAAGCGCAGCGATTTGATGCGATGATCGAGCAGCTCGATATCCGTAAGGCAGAAGTAAGCCAGAGGATTCTTCGCTTAAAGAGCGAGGAAGAAGTCCTCGAAAATGATCGCAGCCGTTATCAGCAAGCTTATGACGAGATCACAGCTTCGATCCAGGAAGGCAATGAGGAATGTACCCATTTAAGTGGAGAAGTACAGAAACTTCAGACGAAACTGCAGGAACAGAGCAGGGAGATAGAGGCAGGACAGACCGCCTACCACAGAGAGGCATCCCGTCTGGAATCCCTGCGGAATATCACAGAGCGTTATGACGGCTATGGCAACAGTATCCGGAGGGTCATGGAACAGAAGGCAAAAGAACCGGGTATCCGGGGCGTTGTCGCAGATATCGTCCATGTGCAGAAGGATTACGAAGTTGCGATCGAGACAGCACTTGGCGGAAGCATCCAGAATATCGTAACGGACAATGAACAGACGGCGAAGCGGATGATAGGTTTCCTGAAGCAGAACCGTTATGGCCGTGCGACCTTCCTTCCACTGTCGAATATCAGCGGAAGAGGCGGCTTTACACAAAGAGATGCGCTGAAGGAACCGGGAGTGATCGGAACGGCGAACACACTGGTCCAGGCAGATGCAGAATACAGTGAACTGGTACAGTATCTTCTCGGCAGGGTTCTGGTGGTGGACAATATCGACCATGCGATCGCGATCGGCAAGAAATACCGCCACAGTCTCCGAATGGTCACGATCGAAGGTGAATCCTTAAGCCCGGGCGGTTCCATGACCGGTGGTGCGTTCCGTAATAACAGCAATCTCCTCGGCCGCCGCCGTGAGATAGAGGAGCTGGAAAAAAACGTCGCACTTCGTAAGAAAGAACTGGAAACGACCCAGCGATCGATCCTTAAAAACCGTGAACAGCGAAATAAACTCCGTGACACGATAAACGAACTCCAGCAGAAGCTCCGTGGACAGTACATCGAGCAGAATACCGCGAAGATGAACCTCGAACAGCTTCAGGAAAAGGCACAGGAGATCCAGAAAAATTACCGTCAGATCGACCGCGATCAGGATGAGCTGAGACATCAGGCATCGGAGATCCGTGAGGATCATAAGAATATTGCAAAAGAGCTCGAAGATTCCCAGAAAGACGAGAAAGAGCTGGAAACCTTTATCGAGACGAAGCAGGCCGAGCTGGATGAATGGAAAGCAGAAGAGACTGCCAAACAGAAGAAACTGGAGCAGATTCGTCTGGATTCTTCCGCGCTGGAACAGCAGGAACATTTCCTTCAGGAAAATTTAAGCCGACTGCAGTCAGAGATCGAGGCTTTTGAAAGGGAATCCGAGGACCTGCTTACCAGTCTCGCCCAGAGCGGAGATGAGATCACCCGAAAAGAAGGCGGCATCCAGGACCTCAAAAAAGCGATCGAAGACTGCCGCAAAAAAGACGAACAGCTTCTTGTACAGAGACAAAAATGCGAGGCAGAGAAGGAAGAGAGAACCGAAAGCCACAAGGCATTTTTTGAAAAAAGAGACCGTCTTTCTGAGAAGACCACACTTCTGGACAAAGAATGTTTCCGTCTGCGCAGTCAGGCAGAAAAGGTCGAAGAACAGCGGGAAGGACGGATCTCCTACATGTGGGAAGAGTATGAAATCACTCCAAATAACGCGCTTTCTTACAAAAAAGAAGAGCTCGATGATTTTCAGGAGATCAAAAAAGACGTTGCCCGCATCAAAGAGGAGATCCGCAGGCTCGGTTCCGTCAACGTCAATGCGATCGAAGATTACAAAGAACTTCTCGAACGTCACACTTTCCTGACGACCCAGTATACGGATCTTGTCAAGGCAGAGGAGACACTGGAAAATATCATCCAGGAACTGGATGAGGGAATGCGGAAGCAGTTTGCCGAGAAATTCCAGGATATCCAGAGGGAATTTGACAAGGCATTTAAGGAACTGTTCGGTGGAGGAAAGGGAACGCTGGAACTGGCAGAGGGAGAAGATATCCTCGAAGCCGGTATCCGGATCATCTCACAGCCGCCGGGCAAAAAACTTCAGAATATGATGCAGCTTTCCGGTGGAGAGAAAGCTCTGACCGCGATCGCGCTTCTGTTTGCGATCCAGAACCTGAAACCGTCCCCGTTCTGTCTTCTCGATGAGATCGAGGCGGCACTGGATGACTCCAACGTTGGACGCTTCGCATCTTATCTTCAGAAGTTGACGAAAAATACACAATTTATTATAATAACACATAGACGCGGCACGATGAATGCCGCAGACCGGTTATATGGTATCACCATGCAGGAGAAGGGCATATCCACCCTGGTTTCCGTAGACCTGGTCGAGAACCAGTTAACCAGATAACGAGGAGGTATGAAAATGGCTGAAGAAAAAAAAGGATTTTTTAAACGTCTGGTCAGCGGCCTTACCAAAACAAGAGACAATATCGTTGCCGGATTTGATTCGATTTTCAGTGGTTATTCCAGCATTGATGAGGATTTTTATGAGGAACTCGAAGAAATCCTTATCATGGGAGATATCGGGATCAACGCAACATCAGCAATCATAGAGAAACTGAAAGAACAGGTTTCCGAACAGCATATCAAGAACCCGGCAGAGTGCAAGCAGCTTTTGATCGACGGGATCAAAGATCAGATGCGTGTTGACAGTACAGAATACGCATTCGAAAACCAGAAATCTGTGATCCTTGTGATCGGTGTCAACGGAGTAGGAAAGACAACTTCTGTTGGTAAACTTGCCGGCAAACTCAAAGATCAGGGAAAGAAAGTCATCCTTGCAGCAGCAGATACCTTCCGTGCGGCAGCAGGTGAGCAGCTTGCACAGTGGGCAAACCGTGCAGGTGTCGACCTTATCGGCGGACAGGCAGGAGCAGACCCGGCATCTATCGTATATGATGCGGTGGCAGCAGCCAAGGCAAGAAATGCAGATGTCCTGATCTGTGACACCGCAGGAAGACTTCACAATAAGAAAAACCTTATGGAAGAACTCCGCAAGATCTACAGGATCCTTGAGAGAGAATATCCGGAGGCATATCTGGAAACGCTGGTCGTTCTCGACGGAACAACAGGACAGAATGCCTTGGCACAGGCAAAGCAGTTTGCAGAAGTTGCCAACGTAAACGGAATCATCCTTACCAAACTGGATGGCACAGCAAAAGGTGGTATTGCAGTGGCGATCCAGTCAGAGCTTGATATTCCGGTCAAATACATCGGTGTCGGCGAGCAGATCGATGACCTGCAGAAATTCGATGCAGATGCGTTTGTCAATGCACTGTTTGACGTAGACGAGAAAGATCTTGGTACAGAAGAATAAATAAACTGTTCACAGAAACAGAACGAGGAGGAGCAAAAGATGCTTACATTAGAGAGCTTTGAAGAGGCAGCAGAGATCGTAAAACAGGTAACACAGGAAACAAAGCTGATCAAGAGCGCATATTTTTCAGAACTGACAGGAAACAAGGTTTTCCTGAAACCGGAGAACATGCAGCGTACCGGCGCATACAAAGTGCGTGGCGCATACTACAAGATCAGCACACTTTCCGAAGAAGAGAGAGCGAAGGGACTGATCGCTGCATCCGCAGGAAACCATGCACAGGGTGTTGCTTATGCGGCACATAAATTCGGTGCAAAGGCAGTCATCGTTATGCCGACTACCACACCGCTTATCAAAGTAGAGCGTACCAAGAGCTACGGCGCAGAAGTCATCCTCAAAGGGGATGTTTACGACGAAGCCTGTGCTTACGCGCTGGAACTGGCAGAAAAAGAAGGATACACTTTCATCCATCCATTCGATGATCCGGCTGTTGCAACAGGACAGGGAACCATCGCCATGGAGATCGTTCAGGAGCTGCCGCTGGTAGATTATATCCTGGTTCCAATTGGAGGAGGCGGACTGGCAACAGGTGTTTCCACTCTTGCCAAGCTTCTGAACCCGCACATCAAAGTCATCGGTGTAGAGCCATCCGGAGCTGCCTGCATGAAAGCTTCCATTGAGAAAGGCGAAGTTGTCACTCTTCCTCATGTAAATACCATTGCAGATGGTACTGCAGTACAGACACCGGGCGAGCACATCTTCTCGTACATCCAGGAGAATCTGGATGACATCATCACGATCGACGATGATGAGCTGATCGTTGCTTTCCTTGATATGGTAGAAAACCACAAGATGATCGTTGAGAACTCTGGACTTCTGACAGTTGCAGCACTCCGTCATCTGAACTTCACTGGCAAGAAAGTCGTATCCATCTTAAGTGGTGGAAATATGGACGTGATCACCATGTCTTCTGTTGTTCAGCATGGTCTGATCCAGAGAGACAGAATCTTTACTGTTTCTGTCCTGATCCCGGACAAGCCGGGTGAACTGGTACGTGTTGCATCCATCATTGCAGAAAACCAGGGCAACGTCATCAAACTGGATCACAACCAGTTTATTAGCACCAACCGTAACGAGGCAGTGGAACTTAAGGTAACACTGGAAGCATACGGAACAGAGCACAAGAATAAGATCGTTCAGGCTCTGGAAAAAGCAGGATGCAGACCGAAAGTGATTCGCGCAAGTCTGTAAAGTATAAGAAATTCTGATAAAAGAAAAGCAGGGGATTCAGACCGGGGAGGTCCGGATCCCCTTTTGGCCAAATAGAATAACCACTTAAAAAGGGGGTAATTTTTTATGACATATGTATCAGAAGATTATATAAAAGCATATAAAATGGGCAAAAAAGATTATCAGGCAAGGATGATGCGAGGCGAAGTCCCGACGCTTAAAGTCCTTGATGATATCCTCCCGTCCAGA
This sequence comes from Blautia intestinihominis, assembly GCF_040096655.1. Classification (NCBI taxonomy): domain Bacteria; kingdom Bacillati; phylum Bacillota; class Clostridia; order Lachnospirales; family Lachnospiraceae; genus Blautia; species Blautia intestinihominis. Next base: position 23,445 of record NZ_JBBMEI010000007.1, read on the forward strand.
GGTTCTTATTCTGAAGTTCCGCTGGGACTTGTCCAGATCCCGATCGATCAGATCGTAGGAACAAAGAGCGGCGGCAGAAGCAGTGCGTTTTCCGGAAATTTCATGCCGATCCTCAGGGAAAACACGGAGTTTGCCTACAAATGGAGTGTACTGATCGACAGTCACCTCAAAGAAGGAATCCATGACCCGGTCAAAGCTTATGAGTACATGAATAAGTTCTATATCGAAGAGGGAAACAAGCGTGTCAGCGTCCTGAAATACTGTGATGCTGTCTCTGTTCCTGGAAACGTGACAAGGATCCTTCCTGCAAGGACTGACCAGAAGGAAAACAAGATCTACTATGAATTTGTGGATTTTTATGCGCTTTCTCAGATCAATTATATTTATTTTTCCAAACTGGGAAGTTTTGCGAAGCTGCAGGAAGCAGTAGGAAAAGGCCCGAAAGAACTCTGGACGGACGATGACAAGCTGAATTTCAGTTCTGTATATTCCAGGTTTGCAGCAGAATATGAGGCTGCCGGCGGTAAGAAGCTTTCGATCACGACGGGGGATGCATTCCTGGCATTTCTAACAGTTTATGGTTATGAAGCGCTCTGCCAGAAGACAGTAAGCGAACTCAAGACCCTGGTCGCAAAGAGCTGGGAAGAGTTTGAACTTCTCGAACATGACAATGTCATTGACCTGAAACTTGACCCGAACAAGGAGAAAAAGCCTCTGCTCAACCGCCTGCTTCCACTCAGTGCACCGAAACTTAAGATCGCTTTTCTCTATGCAAAGACACCGGGAACTTCCGCATGGACTTATGCACATGAACTGGGAAGGCTTCATCTGGAGCAGACTTTCCCAGAGGAAGTTACGACCATGTGCTATGAGAATCTGACACTGGAACTTGCAGAAAAAGCGATCTCCGATGCGATCCAGAAGGGCTGCAATATCATTTTCACAACGACACCGGAGTTTGTACAGGCAAGTGTGCAGGCCGCGATCGCCAATCCGAATGTAAGGATCCTGAACTGTTCGCTGAACACTTCCCACCGTTACATCCGTACCTATTATGCGCGTATGCATGAAGCGAAATTCCTGATGGGAGCGATCGCCGGTGCGATGGCGGAGAATGGCCAGCTTGCGTACATTGCAGATTATCCGATCTTTGGAACGATCGCAAATATCAATGCCTTTGCCCTGGGCGCCAAGATGGTGAACCCGAGAGCAAAGATCTATCTGGAATGGTCCACGCTTAAGGATGTTGACCTGGGACGTACAATGGAAAATGTGCAGAAAAAGGGTGTGACTGTTGTTTCCGGTAAAGATATGGTGATCCCGGAAGAGACTTCCAGATATTTTGGACTTTATCATCTGGAAAACGGCGAGCCGCACAATATCGCCATGCCTCTGTGGCACTGGGGTAAATTTTATGAGCAGCTGATCCGCACGATCATGGATGGAACCTGGAAATATGACGATAATTATGAAACAAAAGCGATCAACTACTGGTGGGGACTTTCTGCTGGCGTTGTAGATGTCATCCACTCCCAGAATCTGCCGATCGGAACGAGACGTCTGATCCAGCTTCTCAAAGACAATATCACAAGGGGAGAATTCAATCCGTTCTCGGGAGTTCTGTACTCTCAGGATGGAATGGTACAGTCAGATCCGAACAAGGCTCTTTCTCCGGAAGAGATCATCACCATGGACTGGCTGGCAGAAAACGTTGTCGGCTCGATCCCGACACGCAAAGAATTAACAGATCAGGCCAAACCGGTTACACAGCAGTCTGGTCTTGAGAATTAGAGGGGAAACGCAAATAAATGAAAATACTTGCCATAGCAGATGAAGAATCCAAGTATCTGTGGGACTATTTCGAAAAAAGCAAACTGGAAGGAATCGATCTTATCATTTCCTGCGGAGATCTGGACCCGAGATACCTTTCCTTCCTTGCCACATTTACATCGGCACCGGTGCTCTATGTTCACGGAAACCATGATGACAAATACGAAAAGATCCCACCGGAAGGCTGCATCTGCATTGACGACAAACTTTTTGTCTATGAAGGAATAAGGATTCTGGGGCTTGGCGGCTCCATGAGATACAAACCAGGTGTCCATCAGTACACGGAATGGGAAATGCAAAAAAGGGTGCTGAAACTCTACCCGAAGATTTGGTTTCGGGGAGGTTTCGATATCCTCGTGACCCATTCCCCTGCCTACCAGCTAAACGACGGCAGAGACCTCCCGCACCAGGGCTTCAAGATCTTCCGCCGCCTCATGGGAAAATACCACCCCAAATACTTCCTCCACGGACACGTCCACATGTCATACGGAAGAAAACACAAACGCTACGACAAATACGAAGAAACCAACGTGATCAACGCCTTCGACCGCTGCGTCTTCGAATTCGAAGCCGAAGAACCCGGGAAGGAGCTGGAATAAAGATTATTTGTCAAGAAAAAACACTTGATATAGATTCCTGAGAAAGACAGGAAATACAAGGCTTTGCGGGAGATGGAATTTGATTCTGTGACAAATTTGTGACAAATGGAGAAAAATTCATAGAAATACCGAGATCAGGCATATTGATTTCCAGAAATACATATGCTATAATTGCCATAGGCAAAAAAAGAAGTAATAATGTTCAATGCAAAGCGAAAGCCCTCAGTACTGGGAATACTGGGGGCTTTCTTTTTGTGCTTTTACGGTGCGCTAACCGAGGCTAGTTGCTGTTGTTATCGCTTGTCTAACCATTTGTCGATGAGGTGGCAAACCACACCAGCCGCAACAGCGATTAAAAAAGAAGTAATTGGATCCAATACAAAGCACCTCCCCTCTGTTGCCAGATTTGGGAGCAGCAACGTATATAGTATAGCATAAATAAGAACAAATTGCTCTTTAGCGCGTGAGCTAAAATCATAACAGCAAGAAAAATACTATGAGAAGGCTGGTGAAATTATGTTAGCAGTAACTTATTCTATAATCAGAAATAAGTTAAAGGATTATTGCAATCAGGCAACAGACAATCACGAGACAGTCATTGTTACTCGTAAAGGTGAAAAGAACGTTGTAATCATGAGTCTTGAAAAATATAATCAGCTCGAAAAGGCTGCCCGCAATGCAGAATATCTTGCCATGATAGATCGAGGAATTACTCAGTTGTTAGCAGGAAAAGGCCAGGAGCATGAACTAATTGAGGCGGATGAATGAGTTCTGATTAATGTTCAATGCAAAGCAAAATCCCTCGGAGTGGCAGATCTGAGAGACTTTTTTGGGGGAGGATTTTGAGAAAGAATGGGATAAAGGTTATCTGGTTGTAATGGCGAAGTACAAAAATCTGAATGAGGTAGAGTAGTATATTGATCTTGTTCCGATTCTTCAAAATTTATATTATGATGTAGATGAATTCCTTACACCGGTAAAGGAGGTTCAGATTGACTATGCAGCTTGATATTAAAAAGATAGCAGATGCAGCAGATATGATCATTAATGGGTATGCGTATACTCAAGAGGGAAAATATATTCGTATGCTTAATCTGAATAAACCAAACCATGCAGCGGTTATATATGATAATAAGATAGTGGAAACTAATATGGATGATATCGAAAATCAGATAGTACTGGATTATTATTTGAACAATAAGCAGTTTATGGAGGATTAGCCATGCCCAAATATTATGAATTTAAAGTATGTGGCTATTGTAAGAAAAATCAGAGCTTTTATTAAAGAACACTATAAAGAAATGTACCTGAAATGGATTGAGATTGCTGATACCGGTTTTTATGGTGAAAAATAGTAAACATTAAGCAATTATAAAAAGATATGTGAATTTTGTGGTAAAGATGAAATAAGAAAAATTAACTTTGTCAAGAAAAAACACTTGACACCCGCACCAAAATAAGTTATGATACCCAAGGTGGTTACAAATGGAAAAAATTGTGGAACAGACATTGTTATATGATTTTTATGGAGAATTGCTTACAGAGCGGCAGCAGCAGGTATATGAGAGCGTTGTTCTGGAGGATTATTCTCTGAGTGAGGTGGCAGAGGAACTAGGGATCAGCCGCCAGGGTGTTCATGATATGATCAAGCGCTGCAATCATACACTGGAAGAATACGAGGGCAAGCTTCATCTGGTAGAGAAGTTCCTGAGTATCAGAGAGCAGGTCCGTCGGATCAAACAGATCGCAGCCACTTATCAGGCCCAGGAGATCACAGAGATCTCCAATGAAATTTTAGAGGAGTTATAACGCATGGCATTTGAAAGCTTGACGGAAAAATTGCAAAATGTATTCAAAAAGCTGAGAAGTAAAGGCCGACTTACAGAGGAAGATGTTAAGATTGCTCTGAAAGAAGTCAAGATGGCTCTTCTTGAGGCGGATGTAAACTTTAAGGTCGTGAAGCAGTTCACGAAATCTGTACAGGAACGTGCAGTCGGACAGGATGTAATGAACGGACTGAATCCTGGACAGATGGTGATCAAGATCGTTAATGACGAACTTGTAAGCCTGATGGGAAGCGAGACAACAGAGCTTCCACTGAAACAGGGAAATGAGATTACCGTACTGATGATGGCAGGTCTTCAGGGGGCAGGTAAGACAACCACAGTTGCCAAACTTGCAGGCAAGCTCAAATCCAAGGGAAAACGACCGCTCCTAGTCGCATGTGACGTCTATCGTCCGGCAGCGATCACACAGCTTCAGGTCAATGGCGAGAAGCAGGGCGTAGAAGTTTTTTCCATGGGAGACAAGCAGAACCCGGTTGACATTGCAAAGGCAGCAATCGAGCATGCCAAAGCCAATCAGCAGAATGTAGTTCTTCTCGATACCGCAGGCCGTCTTCATGTTGATGAAAACATGATGCAGGAACTTGCAGATATCAAGGCGAACATACAGGTAGATGCAACACTTCTCATTGTAGATGCAATGACAGGTCAGGATGCGGTAAACGTAGCCAAGACTTTTGTTGATAAGGTCGGGATCGATGGTGTGATCCTTACCAAGATGGATGGCGACACCCGAGGCGGTGCGGCACTTTCCATCAAAGCAGTAACCGGAAAGCCGATCCTCTATGTAGGTATGGGTGAGAAGCTTTCAGATCTGGAGCAGTTCTATCCGGAACGTATGGCTTCCAGAATCCTGGGAATGGGAGATGTGATGAGCCTCATCGAGAAAGCAGAGGCGGCACTCGACCAGGATCAGGCAGCAGAAATGCAGAAGAAGCTCAAAAAGATGGACTTCGACTTCAACGACTATCTGACCAGTATGGAGCAGATGAACAAGATGGGCGGTATCGGCAGCATCCTCAACATGCTCCCGGGAATCGGCAACAAGGCCAAGGATCTCGAGGACATGATCGATGAGAAAGCACTTGACCGTACCAAAGCGATCATCCTTTCCATGACACCGGCAGAGCGGACCAATCCGGGAATCCTCAATGTATCCCGCAAGAACCGCATCGCCAGAGGCGCAGGAGTTGACATCGCAGAAGTCAATCGTCTGGTCAAACAGTTTGAGCAGAGTAAGAAACTCATGAAACAGATGCCTGGAATGATGGGCGGTAAAATGGGTAAAAGAGGCGGCTTCAAGCTTCCTTTTTAAATAAATCAACCAATAAAAATACAAAGATATCATAATGGAGGAAACAAAAAATGGCAGTTAAAATCAGATTAAGAAGAATGGGACAGAAAAAAGCACCTTTTTATAGAATCGTAGTTGCAGATTCCCGCAGTAAACGTGACGGAAAATGCATCGCTGAGATTGGAACATACGACCCGAACATCGAGCCAAGCGCATACAAAGTAAACGAAGAAGAAGCTAAAAAATGGCTTGCTGCTGGTGCTCAGCCAACAGACGTTGTTGCAAGAATCTTCAAAGAGGCCGGAATCGAGAAATAAGAAATACTTTACGGAAGGTATTTCTAAAGTCCTGTCATAGACAGTACAGGGAGGTATGTAATGAAAGAATTAGTTGAAGTAATTGCAAAATCTCTTGTCGAGCATCCGGATGAGGTGGTAGTCACCGAAAACGAAAAAGAAGATGCAGTTATCATTGAACTGAAAGTAGGCCCTTCCGACATGGGAAAGGTCATCGGAAGACAGGGACGTATTGCCAAGGCAATCCGTACAGTAGTTAAGGCGGCTTCTTCAAAGAGCAGCAAAAAAGTAATTGTAGACATTCTGCAATAAAGAAAGAATCGGAGCTGTGGAAACATAGCTCCTTTTTACATCTTAAAGGGAGTTTTTTATGGAAGATTTATTAAAGGTCGGAGTGATCACTACCACACATGGAGTGAGAGGCGAAGTAAAGGTATATCCTACCACAGACGATGCAGAGCGTTTTCTGGATCTGGATTATGTGATGCTGGATACAGGAAAAGAATACCGCAGACTGGATATCAAGAACGTAAGATTTTTCAAAAACCTTGCGATCCTCAAATTTGACGGCATCGACAATATCAATGATATCGAGAAATACAAAGGATGCAGTCTCTGGATCCCGAGAGAAGAAGGCCAGGAGCTCGGAGAGGATGAGTACTATATTGCAGATCTTCTGGGAATGAATGTGGTATTAGAAGACGGAACAGAATTCGGGACACTCAAAGATGTCATGGAGACAGGAGCAAATGATGTCTATATCATCAACTCCAAAGAACACGGCGAAGTGCTCCTTCCGGCGATCAAAGAGTGCATTTTGAATGTAGATCTGGAAAGCAATACAATGACCATACATTTGATGAAGGGACTTATATAAATGAATTTTCATGTTTTGACACTTTTTCCGGAAATGATCCAGCAGGGAATGAACACCAGCATCATCGGACGCGCGATCACAGGAGGCTATCTTTCTGTGGAAGCCATCAACATCCGCGATTATGCGTTCAACAAACACCAGAAAGTCGATGATTATCCTTACGGCGGCGGCGCAGGTATGCTGATGCAGGCAGAGCCTGTCTACCTCGCTTACCAGTCCATCGAGGAAAAAATCGGCTACAGACCGCGCGTGGTCTACCTGACTCCACAGGGCAGCGTCTTTAACCAGACTATGGCGAAAGACTTTGCCAAAGAAAAGGATCTGGTTTTCCTGTGCGGACATTACGAAGGGATCGATGAGCGTGTACTTGAAGAAGTAGTCACAGATTTGGTTTCCATCGGCGATTACGTGCTCACAGGCGGCGAGCTTCCGGCAATGGTCATGATGGATTCCATTTCCAGAATGGTCCCGGGAGTCTTAAGCAACCAGGAATCCGGCGAGACGGAATCTTTTGCCGGAAATCTTCTTGAATATCCACAGTACAGCCGTCCAGAAGAATGGCACGGCAAAAAAGTCCCTCCTGTCCTTTTATCGGGACACCATGCCAATATCGAAGCATGGCGGAGAGAGCAGTCCATCCTGCGCACGGCGAAAAACCGACCGGATCTTCTCAAGAAGGCAGACCTCACCAACAAAGAATGGAACCAGGTCCGCCAGTGGAGAAAACAATGGAAAGAAGAAAAAGAACAGAACGATAAGGAGTAATTATGAAAACATCAGATTTTTATTATGATCTTCCGAAGGAACTGATCGCACAGGATCCGCTGGAAGACCGCAGTTCTTCCAGGCTTCTTCATCTTTCTATGAAAGACGGATCCATGGAACACAGACATTTTACAGACATTCTGGACTATCTGAATGAGGGAGACTGTCTGGTCATCAACGATACGAGAGTTATCCCGGCGCGTCTGTACGGACACAAGGAAGAGACAGGAGCCCTGATCGAGATCCTGCTTCTGAAACGCCGCGAGAATGACATCTGGGAATGTCTCGTAAAACCAGGCAAGAAAGCAAGACCGGGCGCAAAGATCACTTTTGGAGACGGAATCTTAAAGGGTGAGATCATCGACATCGTTGATGAAGGAAACCGCCTGATCCAGTTCCACTATGACGGAATCTTTGAGGAGATCCTGGATCAGCTTGGCGAGATGCCTCTGCCTCCGTACATCACACATAAATTAAAAGACAAGAACCGTTATCAGACCGTATATGCCAAGAACGACGGCTCCGCAGCAGCACCGACAGCCGGACTTCACTTCACGAAAGAACTTCTGGAGCAGGTGAAGGCAAAGGGCGTCAAGATCGCACATGTGACACTTCACGTAGGACTTGGAACCTTCCGTCCGGTCAAAGTAGATGATGTAGAACAGCATCATATGCATTCAGAGTTCTATATGGTAGAAGAAGATCAGGCAAAACTCATCAACGATACCAAGAAAGCAGGCGGACGTGTGATCTCCGTAGGAACCACAAGCTGCCGTACCCTGGAATCAGCAACCGGTGAGGACGGGATCCTTCTCGCAGGAAGCGGCTGGACAGAGATCTTTATCTATCCGGGCTACAGATTCAAGATGATCGACGGACTAATCACCAACTTCCACCTGCCGGAATCCACCCTGATGATGCTGGTTTCCGCTCTTGCAGGCAAGGAAAACATTATGGCAGCTTATGAGGAAGCAGTACGCCAGAAGTATCGCTTTTTCTCCTTCGGCGACGCCATGCTCATCCTGTAAATCTTGACAAATTAGGGACAAGCTATTTCTCACAAAGAGGACTACCCTTTTTTCTCCATATTTGCTATAATAGGCATATTGGAGGAAAGAGGGTTTTATTTTTTTATCTTCTAACACCGTGGCAGAATAAAATACCAAAAGGAGAAGGATATATATGGATACACCAACAATCGCACAATATTATAGAGAAACAGACCCGGCTAAACGTAAGGAACTTCTGGAGCAGGCAATTGCCGAGGAAGGCGCTACAGAGGAGAATCAGGCCCGCAGGGAGATCTGGGATGCCCGCTACAGCATGAAATCTGATCTTGGAGGTCAGGCAGATGGTTATCTGAAGTTCTGGATGACGATCGAATTCAACCGTACTTCCGGAAACAGATGGTTTACTTCCAAAGGTGCGCGTAAGGGACTTCAGAAGGAACTGGATCAGGTGCACTTTCATGAACTTGCAGCGAAAAGTGAACTGCACAGAGAACTCATTTATCGGGAGTGCGAACACCTTGTGAAGTTGTACATGGATCTCTGCCAGACAGACAAGAGTTATAATACAATACTCTGCGGACTTGTGACAATGAAGCGGGATGATGTCAAATCAAAACTCCAGAGAGATATTTATGAGACTGCTGTCAAAGTACCGAGAGAACTTGATATGGAACAAGAACTGGCACTGCTCACCAGAGCTGCCCGCAAAGTCTACGAGGATTATTTCCCGGGCGAGGGCGGACTGCCGGAATAAATTCCGCAAAATAACAAATACTACATATAAAAAACGGAGGCATCAATGAATTTAAACGAAGTGACTGCATACGAAGTCATCCAGAAAAAAAAATTAACTGATATCCGTTCTACAGGCTACCTGCTCCGGCACATCAAGACCGGAGCGAGGGTAATGCTCATTGAGAACGATGACGAAAACAAAGTGTTCAATATCGCTTTTCGAACCCCGCCGAAGAACAGCACAGGCGTTGCCCACATTCTGGAGCACAGCGTGCTTTGCGGATCCAGAGAATTTCCACTGAAGGATCCTTTTGTGGAACTGGTCAAAGGCTCTTTGAACACTTTTTTGAATGCCATGACTTATCCGGACAAAACCTGCTACCCGGTGGCAAGCTGCAACGATCAGGATTTCCAGAACCTGATGCATGTTTACCTGGACGCAGTTTTTTACCCGAATATTTACAAGAAAGAAGAGATCTTTCGCCAGGAAGGATGGAGCTACCATCTGGAACAGCCGGAAGGACCACTGACATACAACGGGGTTGTTTACAACGAAATGAAGGGAGCTTTTTCCTCTCCGGACGATGTCCTGGAGCGTGACATCATGAACTCTTTGTTCCCGGATATCACCTATGGCTGTGAATCCGGCGGAGATCCTGACAATATCCCGGATTTAAGCTACGAGGAGTTTCTTGATTTCCATAGAACGTATTATCACCCATCCAACAGCTATATTTATCTGTACGGAAATATGGACATGGTGGAGAAACTTGACTTTATCGACAAACATTATCTTTCCGCTTATGACAGCCTAAACGTAGATTCCGAGATCAGAGAGCAGAAGCCTTTTGCCGCAATGCAGGATCTGACCATGGAATATCCAGTTGCAGAGAGCGAGGGTGAGGAGGACAATGCATACCTTTCTTACAACGTTGTAGTGGGAACTGCTATGGACAGCCTCACCAGCATTGCATTTGAAGTCCTGGATTATGCACTCTTAAGCGCGCCGGGCGCACCGCTCAAGCAGGCACTTCTTGATGTCGGCATCGGTAAGGATATCTACGGTGCTTATGAGGATGGTATCCGTCAGCCATATTTTGACATTATCGCAAAGGGCGCAAATGCGGACAAAAAAGACGAATTTGTTTCCGTTATCCGCAAAGTCCTTCAGGATGTCATCACATCCGGAATTGACAAGAAAGCTCTGGAAGCCGGAATCAACTGCATGGAATTCCGCTACAGAGAGGCAGATTTCTCTTCCTATCCGAAGGGGCTGATCTATGGACTCGATATCCTTGGCAACTGGCTCTATGACGATGAACATCCATTTGCACAGGTAGAACTGATCCCGGTATTTGAGAAGCTGAAATCCCTCAAGAACACAGGATACTTCGAAGAACTGATCCGGAAATATCTCCTCGATAATCCACACGGATCTGTACTGACCCTTGTACCATCCAGAGGTCTTGCTGCAAGAAAGGCAAAAGCCCTGGAGGACAAACTTGCTGACTACCTGAATGGAATTTCCGAGGAAGAAAAACAGCAGATGGTACAGCGCACGAAGGATCTTGAGGCATACCAGGAAGCTGAGGAAGATCCGGAAGCAGCCAAATGCATTCCGATGCTTAAGCGCGAGGATATTCGCAAGGAAGCAGATAAATTCTACAATGAAGAACTGGATGTGGACGGAAGTCTTTTCCTGTATCACGACGTTCCGACCAATGGAATCGGCTATCTGGATTTGATGTTTGACCTTAAGAGCCTTTCACCGGACAAAGTACTATATCTCGGACTCCTGAAATCCGTACTCGGTTATGTGAATACCGCACATTACACCTATGGAGAACTTTCAAATGAGATCAATGCCGAGACAGGCGGGATCGTGTGCGGCGTGGAAGTGTTTGACCGCGCAGACTCTGTCGATGAATACCGTGCATTCTTCGGAGTGAAGGGCAAGGTAATGTACCCTAAGACAGATGTTATGTTCCGCATGATCCGTGAGATCCTCAATACCTCTGATGTGACAGACACCCGCAGACTTCATGAGATCATCTCAAGAGTCAAATCAAGAGCACAGTCAAGTCTGGTGAGTGCAGGACATTCCACAGCTGTACTCCGTGCTGCATCCTATGGTTCACCGATGGCTGCGTTCCAGGATGCGATGGCAGGAATCGCTTACTACCAGTTCATCGAAAAACTGGATAAGGAATTTGAAGAGCGCAAGGATGAGATCATTGAGAACCTTAAATCCCTGATGACTGAGATCCTCCGCCCGGAAAACTTAAGCGTCAGCTACACCGGCGAGAGAGAATCTCTGGAAACGATGCAGAAACAAGTCAGAGAATTAAAGAAAACTCTTCATCAGGAAGCAGTCGAAACTTCTCCGGCACCGATGATCTGCGAGAAAAAGAACGAAGGCTTCATGACCTCCGGACAGGTACAGTACGCGGCACAGGCAGGAAACTTCCGCAAGAAAGGTTTTGCATACACAGGTGCACTCAATATCCTCAAAGTCGCTTTAAGCTACGATTATCTCTGGATCAACATCCGTGTCAAAGGCGGCGCTTATGGCTGCATGAGCGGATTCAAATACAGTGGCGAGAGCTTCTTCGTATCTTACCGTGATCCGCATCTGAAACGCACTTACGATGTTTTTGCAGGAATCCCGGATTATGTACGTGGATTTAAGGCTGACGAGCGTGAGATGACCAAATACATCATCGGAACGATCAGCGGCAAAGACGTACCGAAGACTCCGCAGATGAAAGGCAATGCATCCAAGGGAGCATACTTCTGCGGCGTGACAGAAGAGATGATGCAGAAAGAACGTGACGAGATCCTGAATGCACAGGCAGAAGACATCCAGGCACTTGCTCCGCTGATCGAGGCGATCCTGTCCGATGAAGAGATCTGTGTTGTAGGAAGTGAACCAAAAGTACAGAAAGAAGAGACACTCTTTGGAAGCATCAGCCCGCTGATCAACGGCTGATCCAGGGAGCAGTTTAGGAGTAAATATGAAAGATAATTTTAAATCCGGATTTACAGCGATCATCGGCCGTCCAAATGTCGGAAAATCCACATTGATGAACCATCTGATCGGTCAGAAGATCGCGATCACATCCAAGAAACCGCAGACGACCAGAAACCGTATCCAGACCGTATATACCTGTGAGGACGGTCAGATCGTCTTCCTCGATACCCCTGGTATCCACAAGGCAAAAAACAAGCTGGGCGAGTACATGGTCCAGGTAGCAGAGAGAACACTCAAAGATGTCGATGTGATCCTCTGGCTGGTAGAGCCGACGACCTTTATCGGCGCAGGAGAACGTCACATTGCAGAGCAGCTTAAGGGCTTACATCTGCCGGTCATCCTTGTGATCAACAAGGTCGATACCGTTGACAAGGACGAGATCCTCAAGGCGATCGACACCTACCGCAAACTTTATGAATTTGATGAGATCATTCCATGCTCTGCACTGCGCAACCAGAACACAGAGGATATCGTCCCGTGCATTCTGAAATACCTGCCATACGGACCGATGTTCTACGATGAGGACACCGTAACAGACCAGCCGCAGAGACAGATTGCCGCAGAGATCATCCGTGAGAAGGCACTTCACGCGCTTGATGCTGAGATCCCGCACGGAATCGCAGTCGCTATCGACAGCATGAAAGAGCGTCCTGGCAAAAACAACCTCGTAGACATCGAAGCAACGATCATCTGCGAGAGAGACTCTCACAAAGGAATCATTATCGGCAAACAGGGTGCCATGCTCAAAAAGATCGGCAGCAATGCCCGCTATGAGCTGGAACGCATGCTGGATGCCAAGGTCAACCTGAAGATCTGGGTCAAAGTCCGCAAAGACTGGCGTGACAGTGACTTTATGATTAAAAACTTTGGTTACGACAAGAAGGAAATCTGATAAATGAGTGATCTGATCACCGTGCAGGGAGTTGTGATCTCTGCGATGCCGATCGGCGAATATGACAAGAGAATCGTTCTGCTGACCAGAGAGAGGGGCAAGATCTCCGCTTTTGCCAAAGGTGCAAGACGGCCGAACAGCCCGTTTCTGGCAGCAGCAGATCCTTTTGTGTTTGGAACTTTTACCCTGTTTGAAGGCAGGAGCAGCTATAATCTGAACCAGGTGTCCGTATCCCACCATTTCGTAGAACTGGCGGCGATGCAGCCTGGGGTCTATTATGGCTATTACTTCCTGGAACTGGCAGATTACTTCGGGCGTGAGGGAACGGACGAGAGGGAGATGATGAACCTTCTCTATGTCACAGTCAAAGCCCTTCTGAATCCGAAGATGGACAACCGTCTGATCCACTGCATCTTTGAACTGCGGACGATGGTAGAGGAGGGACTCTGCCCGGAGCTTTTTCAGTGCGCGCAGTGCGGGCGTGAGGAGATTCCGGAAGGACAGGTGTTTTTTTCGCAGGATCTCCACGGCATCCTGTGCCAGAAATGCGCATCCGGACAGAAAGGAACTCTTCGGATTTCGCCTTCGGCACTTTATGCCATGCGCTTTATAGCGACAGCACCGATGGGAAAGCTGTATACTTTTACTGTGAAGGATGAAGTGCTTCTGGAACTGGAGCACATCATACATAGATATACGGCTGCAAACACGGACAAAAGGTTCCGAAGTCTCCAGATTCTGGAGGTTATGAAATAAAAAAGTTGAAATATATTGAAAATGCGGTATAATGAGAACACTTAGGTTTTCACCAATAAAACAATGAGGAGAGATATCATGGAAAAAACAATGGAGAAAATTGTTGCTCTGGCAAAAGCCAGAGGATTCGTTTATCCTGGTTCAGAAATTTATGGAGGTCTTGCAAATACCTGGGACTACGGTAACCTTGGCGTTGAACTCAAGAACAACGTAAAGCGCGCATGGTGGCAGAAATTTGTTCAGGAATCCCCGTACAATGTCGGTGTAGACTGTGCGATCCTGATGAATCCGCAGACATGGGTAGCATCCGGTCATCTTGGCGGATTCTCCGATCCTCTGATGGACTGTAAGGAATGCCACGAGCGTTTCCGTGCAGACAAGCTGATCGAGGATTTCTGCGGAGAGCATGACATTGCGATCGAAGGAAGCGTAGATGCATGGTCCCAGGAGCAGATGATGAACTTCATCAAGGATCACGAAGTTCCGTGTCCGTCCTGCGGCAAGCACAACTTCACAGATATCCGTCAGTTCAACCTGATGTTTAAGACATTCCAGGGTGTAACTGAGGACGCCAAGAACACTGTTTACTTAAGACCTGAAACAGCACAGGGTATCTTTGTAAACTTCAAGAACGTACAGAGAACATCCCGTAAGAAGATTCCGTTTGGTATCGGCCAGATCGGTAAATCTTTCCGTAACGAGATCACACCGGGTAACTTCACATTCCGTACCCGTGAGTTCGAGCAGATGGAACTTGAATTCTTCTGCGAGCCGGATACAGACCTTGAGTGGTTTGCATACTGGAAGAAATTCTGTCTTGACTGGCTGAGCTCCCTTGGCCTTAAGGATGACGAAGTCCGTTACCGTGACCATGACAAGGAAGAACTGAGCTTCTACAGCAAGGCTACTACAGACGTAGAGTTCCTGTTCCCGTTCGGATGGGGCGAGCTGTGGGGAATCGCTGACAGAACAGACTATGACCTGACACAGCATCAGAATGTATCCGGTCAGGATCTGACATATTTCGACGATGAGAAGAAACAGAAATACATTCCTTACGTTATCGAGCCTTCACTTGGTGCTGACCGTATGGTACTTGCATTCCTGTGCAGCGCATACGATGAGGAAGTTCTGGATGCAGAGAAGAACGACGTTCGTACAGTCCTTCACTTCCATCCGGTACTGGCTCCGGTCAAGATCGGTGTCCTTCCGCTTTCCAAGAAGCTGAACGATGGTGCAGAGAAAATCTTCCAGCAGTTAAGCAAGAAATACAACTGCGAGTACGATGACCGTGGAAACATCGGTAAACGTTACAGAAGACAGGATGAGATCGGTACTCCGTACTGCATCACTTACGACTTCGAATCTGAGAATGACGGAGCAGTTACTGTCCGTGACCGTGACACCATGGAGCAGGTTCGTGTCAAGATCGACGAGTTGGAAGCATACTTTGCTGACAAATTTACATTCTAAGTTCTGAGGACTCAGAAACTTTCATAAGAGAATGACGACAGGCATTCGCTGTGCACTGCGCTGATACGCAGACACGGCAGATGCCTGATTTTTTTGTGGCATTCTTCTATTTCTTTTATAATCCATACAGCATATACAAACAAAACTATACAAAATAGATAATAAAAACAAAAGATATATACAAAAACATATAAAAATACACAAATCTTCTTGACGAAAACGGATAATATTGGTAAAATTTAACTATTATATATCCGACAACAAAAAAGGAGATGACAGTATGGCAAAAAAACGCAATATCATTGTAGGACAGTCCGGAGGTCCTACCGCAGTAATCAATTCCAGTCTTGCAGGTGTGTACAAGAACGCCATTGAGCGAGGTTTCGACAAGGTATATGGAATGCTGCACGGAATTCAGGGACTTCTGGATGAACAGTATATCGATCTTTCCACACAGATCCACTCAGAGCTGGACATTGAGCTTCTCAAGAGAACCCCGTCCGCGTTCTTAGGTTCCTGTCGTTTTAAACTTCCTGAGATCCACGAAGACAAGACTATCTATGAGAAGATCTTTGGTATACTGAACCGTCTTGATATTGATGCGTTTATCTATATTGGCGGAAATGACTCCATGGACACCATCAAGAAGCTTTCTGATTTCGCAATCCTGACCGGCCAGAAGCAGAAATTCCTTGGCGTACCGAAGACCATTGACAATGACCTCGCACTGACCGACCATACACCTGGTTTTGGAAGTGCAGCCAAATACATTGGAGCTTCCACCAAGGAAGTGATCCGTGACGCACAGGGTCTTACCTACAAGAAGAGCATGATCACGATCATGGAAGTTATGGGTCGAAATGCAGGATGGCTCACCGGCGCAACTGCACTTGCGAGAACAGAGGACTGCGACGGACCGGACCTTATCTACCTTCCGGAAGTTGCATTTGACATTGAGAAATTCCTTGTCAAAGTCAAAGAACTCCTCAAGAAGAAATCTTCCGTTGTGATCGCTGTATCCGAGGGAATCCGCCTCGCTGACGGACGCTATGTCTGCGAACTTGGAAGCTCCGGAGATTACGTGGATGCATTCGGCCACAAACAGCTCGCAGGAACCGCGACATACCTTGCCAACTTCCTGGCAGCAGAGTGTGGCTGCAAGACAAGGGCTGTAGAGCTTTCTACCTTACAGAGAAGTGCTTCCCATATGGCATCCCGTGTCGATATCGACGAGGCATTCATGGTAGGCGGTGCTGCAGTGAAGGCAGCAGATGAAGGCGACACCGGCAAGATGATCGTCATCGACCGTGTTTCCGATGACCCGTACATGGCAAAAACAGGCATCTATGACGTACACAGGATCGCCAACGAAGAGAAGGTCGTTCCGAGAAACTGGATGAACAAAGATGCGACTTATGTGACCAAGGATTTTGTCGATTATATCAGCCCGCTGATCCAGGGAGACTACCAGCCGATCATGGTAAACGGGCTCCCGAGACACCTTGTGCTCAACCTTAAGAAGAAACGTTAAAGTAAAATATGAAATGGGGAAAGGTTTTTACATATTATGACAAAAACTTTCCCCATTTTTTGACAGTTTAACCTTGACTATTTGTACTAAAGTCTATACAATAATTATGTGCGTAAAACATAATTTTTTTATGTAAAAGAACAAATAATTAGGAGGAAATGTAAAAATGGCAAAATGGGTTTACATGTTTACAGAAGGTAACGCTAATATGAGAAACCTTCTGGGTGGTAAAGGTGCTAACCTTGCTGAAATGACAAACCTTGGTCTTCCGGTACCGCAGGGCTTCACAATCACAACAGAAGCTTGTACTCAGTACTATGAAGATGGAAGACAGATCAACGACGAGATCATGGGTCAGATCATGGAAGCAATCACCAAAATGGAAGGAGTTACCGGTAAGAAATTCGGTGACAAAGAAAATCCTCTGCTTGTTTCCGTTCGTTCTGGTGCCAGAGCATCCATGCCTGGTATGATGGATACTATCCTGAACCTTGGTTTAAATGAAGAAGTAGTTAATACTCTTGCTGAAAAATCAAACAACCCACGTTGGGCTTGGGACTGCTACAGAAGATTCATCCAGATGTACTCTGACGTAGTTATGGAAGTTGGTAAGAAATATTTCGAAGAGCTGATCGACGAAATGAAAGCTAAGAGAGGCGTTAAACAGGACGTTGAGCTTACAGCTGAAGACCTCAAAGAACTTGCAGAACAGTTCAAAGCTGAATATAAAGAAAAAATCGGTGCTGAATTCCCAACTGATCCGAAGGAACAGTTAATGGGTGCTATCAAAGCCGTATTCCGTTCCTGGGACAACCCGCGTGCAAACGTATATCGTCGTGACAACGATATCCCATATTCCTGGGGAACCGCTGTTAACGTACAGATGATGGCATTCGGTAACATGGGAGATGACTGTGGTACAGGTGTTGCCTTCACACGTGACCCTGCTACAGGAGCTAACGGTCTGTTCGGTGAATTCCTGACAAACGCTCAGGGTGAAGACGTTGTTGCTGGTGTTCGTACACCTATGCACATCACCGAAATGGAACAGAAATTCCCGGAAGCATTCGTACAGTTCAAACAGGTTTGCAAAACTCTGGAAGACCACTACAGAGATATGCAGGACATGGAGTTCACTGTAGAGCACGGTAAACTTTACATGCTGCAGACACGTAATGGTAAGAGAACTGCTCAGGCTGCTCTGAAGATCGCTTGTGACCTTGTTGATGAGGGAATGAGAACAGAAGAAGAAGCTGTAGCAATGATCGACCCACGTAACCTTGATACTCTGCTTCATCCGCAGTTCGATGCAGCTGCTCTGAAAGCTGCTACACCGATGGGCAAAGGTCTTGGAGCTTCTCCAGGAGCTGCTTGCGGTAAGATCGTATTCACAGCTGATGACGCTGTTGAATGGGCAGAAAGAGGAGAGAAAGTCGTTCTGGTTCGTCTTGAGACATCTCCAGAAGATATCACAGGTATGAAATCTGCTCAGGGTATCCTGACAGTTCGTGGTGGTATGACTTCTCACGCAGCAGTAGTTGCCCGTGGTATGGGTGAGTGCTGTGTATCCGGATGCGGTGATATCGCTATGGATGAAGAAAACAAGAAATTCACACTGGCTGGTAAAGAGTTCCACGAAGGAGACTTCATCTCCATCGATGGTACAACAGGTAACATCTACGACGGAATCATCCCGACTGTAGACGCTACGATCGCTGGTGAGTTCGGCCGTATCATGGCTTGGGCTGACAAATACAGAACTATGAAAGTTCGTACAAACGCAGATACACCGGCTGACGCTAAGAAAGCAGTTGAGCTTGGTGCAGAAGGTATCGGTCTTTGCCGTACAGAGCATATGTTCTTCGGTGAGGGACGTATCGATGCATTCCGTGAAATGATCTGCTCCACAACAGTAGAAGAAAGAGAAGCAGCACTTGCAAAAGTTCTTCCATATCAGCAGGAAGACTTCGAAGGACTGTTCGAAGCACTGGAAGGCAACCCGGTTACTATCCGTTTCCTGGATCCGCCGCTTCATGAATTCGTTCCTACAGAAGAAGCTGACATCAAGAAACTTGCTGACGCTCAGGGCAAAACTGTTGAAGAGATCAAGACAATCATTGATTCTCTCCATGAGTTCAACCCGATGATGGGTCATCGTGGATGCCGTCTTGCAGTTACCTATCCGGAAATTGCCAAGATGCAGACAACAGCTGTTATCCGTGCAGCAATCAAAGTTCAGAACGCTCATCCGGATTGGACAATCAACCGGAGATCATGATCCCGCTTGTTGGCGATATCAAAGAGCTTAAATATGTTAAGAAATTCGTAGTAGAAACAGCAGACGCTGAGATCAAAGCAGCTGGTTCCAACCTTGAGTACGAAGTTGGTACTATGATCGAGATCCCGAGAGCAGCTCTTACAGCTGATGATATCGCTAAAGAAGCTGACTTCTTCTGCTTCGGTACAAACGACCTTACACAGATGACATACGGCTTCTCCCGTGACGATGCAGGTAAATTCCTGAACGCTTACTACGATGCTAAGATCTTCGAGAACGATCCATTCGCTAAACTTGATCAGGTTGGCGTTGGTAAACTCATGAAGATGGCAATCGAGCTCGGAAGACCGGTTAACCCGAACCTTCATGTAGGTATCTGTGGAGAGCACGGTGGAGATCCGTCCTCTGTAGAATTCTGCCACAAGATCGGTCTTAACTATGTATCCTGCTCACCGTTCCGTGTACCGATCGCTCGTCTGGCAGCAGCTCAGGCAGCAATCGCTGAGAAGAATGCATAAGGAATAGATTGTTCTAAATTAGTATAGATTCTAAATTTATACATTGTGTCCAAACGGAGTAATACCGACCCCCACAGATTCATTCTGTGGGGGTCTTTTAAACTCATTAACATAAAATGGGGGGAGTAATCTTGAAAAATAACAAATACGAAATCGACATGTGCAATGGCTCAATCATGGACAAGCTGATCTCGTTTTCGCTGCCATTGATGCTGTCCGGTATTTTACAGCTGATGTTCAATGCTGTGGACATCATTGTTGTGGGGCAGTTTGCGGGAAGCGAATCGCTTGCTGCGGTTGGCTCGACGACAGCTCTGATCGCTGTTTTTACGAATTTATTTATTGGAGTCTCTCTTGGAGCGAATGTACTTGCTGCACGTTTCTATGCTTCCGGCAAGCATAAGGAGATGTCTGAGACCGTGCATACCGCCATTACACTTGCTCTGGTAAGCGGTATTATTATGGCGTTCGTCGGACTGATCTTTTCCAGGCTGGCACTTGAGATCATGGGTACGCCGGATAACGTTATTGCTCATTCGACGCTGTACATGCGTATTTATTTCCTGGGAATGCCATTTTTCATGCTTTACAATTACGGTGCAGCTATTCTGAGAGCGGTTGGAGACACAAAGCGTCCGCTGTTTTATCTGATCATATCAGGGGTTGCAAATGCCTGCCTGAATATGCTTCTTGTCATTGTTTTTCACATGGGCGTGGCTGGTGTTGCAATCGGAACAGTAGTTTCCCAGTGCATTTCCTGTATTCTGGTACTGCGCTGTCTGTATCGTTCGGAAGGAAGCTATCAGCTTCGTTTCTCGAAACTCACGATCAAAAGTTTTTATCTGAAACAGATCTTTCAGGTAGGAATCCCGGCAGGAATCCAGAGCACAGTCATCAATATTTCCAATGCACTGCTGCAGTCTTCCGTAAATTCCTTTGGCTCGATCGCCATGGCAGGTTATACGGCAGCCAATAATATCTTTGGATTTCTGTATGTGTCTGTCAATGCGGTTACGCAGTCCTGCATGAGTTTTACAAGCCAGAATTATGGCGTACGCAAGACGAAGCGTATGGACAAAGTCCTGATGGACTGTATCATTTTGTCTTTTGCAGTTTCTTTTACCCTGGGATGCGGCGCGTATTTCTTTGGCGATAAATTGCTGAGACTGTATACAAGTGACCCGGATGTTATCCAGTGCGGTATTGAAATCCTTGCATACACAACAGTTCCTTATTTCTGCTGTGGTATCATGGATCTGATCCCGGGAGCACTCCGCGGAATGGGTCGCTCCGGTGTACCGATGATCCTGTCGATTATAGGAACCGTAGGAACACGTATCGTGTGGATCTTCGGATTATTTCCACACCACAGAAGCCTGTCGTTCCTCTTTATATCTTATCCGGTATCCTGGATCATCACGATCATTCTGCAGGTGATCTGCTATTATTTTGTAAGGAAAAAAGTACATAAGACGATATTAGGAATGTGACGGACCGATTAAGTCCGTCACGTTTGCTTATCAGGGAATTTCAAGAAAAGCTGCGGCCGGAGACAAGGAAACTCCGGTCAAGTTTCAGAAGATCGACAGGCATTTCAGCAACCATGGAAAGCGAAGACTCTCCGGTACCGAAATCATCCATTTCGATAAAAAACCATCTTCTCGAAGTGTATTAAGGATATGTGTGATAGCAAGGCTTTTGAGCATACGGTCACCGGAAACCCTGCCGTAGATTTCATTTACCAGTTTAAAACGTTCGATATCAAGTGCAATGATATCATAAACCTGATCCGGATGTTCCTGGATACATTTCTCGACCCTGCGGTAAAAAGCAGACGCGCTGTAAAGTGCAGTCAGATCATCCTGTTCCAAAATCGCGATGGCATTACTCGCCTGCCGGATCTCTGCCAGGAGGCTCTGAAGCTTCTTGTTGCTCTTCATCAGGGCACGCTGAGAATTGATGAGCTGATTGTTCATCTGCTCGATCTGGAAATATTCATCTGTATACATTGGATGGAGCCTCTGCTTCGCCCAAGAGAGAGAATCTGTGTAAGTCTCTGTAAAGTCGACATAATCCTGCTGATTCTGGATCAGAGCCAGAAAGACCAGATAATATTCCGAGAATGTACAGATGATGACAGGGATTTCCTGCCGGATATCCGGGAAATATGCAGTTATGATGTTGGTTTGCTGAGAATCGGCAAGCCCAGGTTCATCCAGACAGCCGGGATCGCTGATAAGATCTTTCAGACAGGTACCCGTCTGAATTGGAATCTCAGAAGAACAGTGGAGGATCTCATTTCAGTATTTACATTCTGAAGCAGTTCGCGGGCATCTTCGACATAAAAATCAATTGGCCATTGTTTCCAGATCTGATGTGTACTCTGGAAAGCTTTGCCGCCGACTGCGATCCTGCTCTCCGGGAATTCTCTGCGAATCGCATTTACAAGGTCACGGCATACAAGAAGGTGCTGTGGCATGGTTACAGAAAGAGCGATCAGATCCGGGTGATTGCTGCGGACCGCTTCCAGCATGGCATCCTCCGGAACAGCGGCACCGAGATAGATGCTGTCCCAGCCATCATTTTCAAAAATATCAGCTACCATACGTGCACCCATCTCGTGGAGTTCTGTACCAGGGCGGGCACAGAGAAGCGTGCGGTTCCTGCATTCGCTGGAGAACAGAAGCGGGTACATCTGCGTTATTGCCATCTGTGTAACAGAAGTACAGTAATGTTCTGCATCGACAGTGATCTGGGCTGTGCGCCAGAGTTCCCCGACACGACGCATGCTCTCAGCCAGGATCTCGACGTAAATATCATTTACAGGAATACCGGCTTCCGTAAACTGCTGAACGAGGTATAATTGTACTACCTCAGATACAAAAAATACTTATTTCAAAAATCTGTGGAGCAGTTTTTCGTTGCGTGGTTTGTACGGCTGGTAGCGCATCGAAAGGTCGATCCATGTTTTCTTGTCCACGATACTCTTGTAATGGGAAAAAGTCCGGAAGCCTTCTTCGCCGTGGTATGCACCCATGCCGCTTTCGCCAAAGCCACCAAATCCCATCTCAGAAGTGGCAAGATGGATCAGCGTATCATTGATACAGCCGCCGCCGAAACTGCATTCTTCCATGAACTTTCGGGCTGTTTTACGCCGTGAAGTAAAAATATAGAGCGCGAGGGGATGTGCCATGGAATTGATTTTTGGAATAACCTCATCCATAGAATCATAAGTTATAATTGGAAGGACCGGGCCAAAGATCTCCTGCTGCATCACAGGATCCTCGAAGGACACAGAGTCGAGGATAGTCGGTTCAATGCGAAGGGTATCAGGATCGGATTTCCCGCCATAAGCGACTTTGCCGGAAGAGATCAGGTCGCAGAGCCGGTCAAAATGTTTCTCATTGATGATCTTGCCGTAATCAGGATTCTGAAGTGGTGTTTCAGAATACTGCCGCCGGATCTGTTTGATCAGATGCTTCATGAGATGGTCCTTGATCTTGCGGTCGCAGTAGATATAATCCGGGGCGACGCAGGTCTGCCCGCAGTTTAAGAATTTACCGAAGACGATCCTGCGTGCGGCGAGCTTGAGATTACATTTCCGGTCTACGATGCAGGGACTTTTGCCGCCAAGCTCCAGGGTGACCGGGGTGAGGAACTGACTTGCCTTTGCCATGACTTCCCTGCCGACATGCTGGCTTCCGGTAAAAAAGATATAGTCAAAATGCTGGTTCAAAAGGTTGGTATTTTCATCCCGACCGCCGGTGACAACAGAGACAAGTTCCGGTTTAAAACATTCCTGTACCAGAGTCTGAATGAGCGTTGTCGTGGCAGGAGAGTAGGCACTTGGCTTGAGGATCACGGTATTTCCGGCTGCAAGCGCGTCGATCAGCGGTTCGATCGAGAGGAGAAACGGATAGTTCCACGGACTCATAACAAGGACTATCCCGTAAGGAACAGGCTTCTTGTAACTGCGCGCGGCAAACTGGGACATCGGAGTATGGACATCCTGTTCTTCAGCATATTCATCGACATTTCGGATCATATGTGTCAATTCGTTCAGGATCAGACCGGCTTCACACATGTAACTTTCGAAAGAACTTTTGCCAAGGTCTTCTCCAAGGGCTTTGTTGATATCTTCTTCATGGGCTGTGACCCAGTCTTTCAGTTTTTTCAGATGTTCGATCCTGGTTTTGACAGGACGGGTCGCCCCGGTATAAAAATAACTTCGCTGAAGTTCGACTAGTTTTTTGATTTCTTCTTCTGTCATAATAATTTCCTTTTTTATTTCAAGGATAACAGTCAGAAGAAAAAATGTCAACCCATCGAAAAGTCTGAATATTTAATCGAAAATTGTTGTATAAAGACGATTCCTGTGGTAAAATAAAAAATATAATAATAAGAAAGGGAAGAGGATTTTTGTATGAATAAAGGAAGAAAAATACTCAAAAAAGCAGCCTCCGTTGCACTTGGTTCTTCTATGGTCCTGACAGGGGCAAGCATCGCATTTGCAGCAGGATCTTATCAGGAAACAGCCAAAACATCTCTTGATGCTATGGTATCTTCTGTCGCAGGTGCTGTTGATGATTATGCACAGAATATGGACAAGGCATTTGCTGGTTCCACCGGCAAGATGACACTCACCGTGGAGGATACCGGAAAGGCAATCCTCGGAACACTTCTTGGTCAGGAAGACATGAGCTGGTTTCAGGATCTGACTATGGATATGAAAGTTTCTGTCAAGGACGGAACAGAGGCAATCGCTTCCACGATCCTTTTGAATGACCAGAAACTCTGTGATCTCAATATATACGAAGATCTGTCAGAGATGAAACAATACATTCAGATCCCGGAAGTTTCTGATGCATATCTTGCACTGGATCCTGCCAGCAGTGCAGACGAGACAACGCAGGAATTTATGAAGGAATATATGAATGCTTTATCTGATATCACCAGTGTAATACCAGATGGAAAGACAGTCAGCACACTTCTTGACCGCTATGGAAATCTTGTGATCGATAATATGGAAGAGGGAACCGCGACAGAGGAGACACTTTCTGTAGAAGGAATCGGTGAGGACTGTACCGTATATGAAGGCGTTGTTACTGATGATTCCGCACGTTCCATGGTGGAAGAAATCCTCACAACTGCGAGAGATGATAAGGAGATCAAGGGACTCTTCGATCTCTGGAATCAGGGCGAAGATCAGTACGCATCTTATCAGTCTGGAATTGATGATCTGCTGAATGATATCAAATCAGCAGAATCTGAGGACAGTGAAAGTACAGAAAGTTTTTCTGAGAAACTTTGGGTAAACAGTGAGAATAAAGTTGTAGGACGTGAGATTGGAATTTCTGACGGAACAGATTCTCAGCCGGTATTTTCACTCAAGACACCATCCAGTGACGGACAGACTGCACTTCTTCTGGAATTTGGAGCAGATGACAGTTATGTGACTGTTACCGGAACAGGTTCTTCCACTGACGGACTTTGGAACGGCGATTATATCCTGGCTGTAAACCATACAGAGGCAATGGATATCGGTGTAACAGATCTGGAACTCAAACCGGAAAAAGCCGGCTATTATAATGGAACTTTTACAATTTCCTTCCCGGAGGCACAGACAGATGATGAAAATGCTGATGTCACCAGCATGCTGAATGGATTCAGTGCAGTGCTCAAGATGGATTCTGATGCCACAGCTGAAACCAGCAGTATGGAGCTTTCTGTACTGACATCCGGTGTATCACTTGGAACACTTTCTATTACAGGTGGATATGGAGAAGGTGCAGAAATCCCGGATCTTGCAAATCCTGGAACTGTTTATGCAGTGGATAATGAGGAAGAAATGACAGAATATGTCAAGAACGCAGACTGGAGTGTCATCACAGAAAACATGAAGACAGCAGGCGTTCCGGCAGACCTGGCAGATGGATTTTTACAGATCCTGGAATCTTCCGTGGAAGAAACTTCCACAGAAGATGCAGAAGGATCCACAGATGAGACAACAGCACAGGAAACATCCGCAGAAGATGCGGCAGCATAAGAAAAGCAATAATTGATAAGAACCAAAAAGGAGGCTCTCAGGCGTGAACCCTGAGAACCTCCTCTTTTTCTGCTGCTCTGGAAAGAGCGCGTTCCTCATTGACAAGGACGAGTGCGGTGCATACCGGGAGAAGTCCTGCCCATGCGCCTGCTAGATGGAATCTGGAGCAGAACAGGAAGCACACTGCAACTCCGAAATGAAAGGAAAGAAGCACTTTTCCATAGAAGATACCTCTTCGGAGTGCTTCGGAATCTCTGCTGTAAAGGTACTCTGCAAATCCTGTCGTACACTGACGGAGATTGTTGGTGGAGAAGATGCTGGAGCTGTTAAAACCATCGGCACCTTTGAAGGAACACCATTGAAATGCAGTAGCAAAAAAAATTGGATACAGAGCAACAAACGGATCCATGTCCTGTGGAAGAAATGCCAGAAGAACAAAGGCAAGACCATCGATCAGGACACTGATAAATTTCAAGGTTGTCCGTTCCATCTTATGTGAGAGGAATACGGTGGAGACCATCGCGAATATGTAGATCAGCAGTGCGGAGAAACGGAAAAAGATTTCGGCATCCGTACGTCCTACCAGATCCATCACAAAGGAGATCAAGTTTCCGGTCTGTGCAGATCCAAAAATATCACTGCGGTTAAAGATTGCATAACATCCCATAAAACCACCGATAAAAGTCACCGTCAGGTGAAGGCGGCGTTCAAGGACTGCTTTATCCATGTATATCATTCCTATCTTTCTGATTTTGAGCTTATTATAGTATCAAAATATTATATTGTAAATTCGATATTTTATCTATATAATATAAACAGAATTTATAGGTTGCTGTGAATGGAGTGAACAGTAATATTATAGGTTGAACAAATACATAAGAAGACATCACAGAAGGAGGAACCATGAATTACCAGGACATCAAGACATTTCTTACGATCGTATCCAGCTCATCTTTATCCAAAGCAGCGGAGGTGCTGTTTGTATCACAGCCGGCACTCAGCCATCGCCTGTCTGCACTGGAAGAAGAACTGGGAACAGAACTGATCATCCGTAAAAAAGGTTCTCGCACACTGGAGCTTACCGATGCAGGACAGCGTTTTGTCCCGCTTGCGCGTAAGTGGGAGCAGTTGTGGCTGGAGACAAGCAAGATCCAGTACGAGAAGCCACAGGACATTCTTCGGATCGCAAATGTAGACAGTCTGAATTTTTATTTCATGCCGCAGGTCATCGGCAGTTTCTTGGAGAAACACAAGAGATGCAGTTTTCATATTGATACCATGCGGTCAAATGTGTCCTACAAGGCGGTCGAAAACAAAGAAGTCGACATGGGACTGATCACCAATCCGCATTTTTTCAAAAAAGTGCAGACGGTGCCGCTTTTTGAAGAAAAACTGGTCCTGGTCTGCAGCAAAGATACCGCGTATGAGGATGGAATCCTGCCTTCCCGTCTGAAAAGCGAGGATGAGATCTACATTCCATGGAGTGATTCTTTTATCATGTGGCACGATTACTGGTTTGGAAATAATTCCGAAGTAAAAGTATCACTCGACAATATGGCACTTCTGCGCCAGCTCCTCGATCTCGAAAAAACATGGGCGATCATGCCGGCAACAATAGGAAAGAAACTTTCTCAGGAGGGGGAATGCCGCATTGTAGCGCTGGAGAATGGTCCGGAATACCGTACCTGCTATGCGATCATGGGAGACCGGCGGAATGCAGCTCCTCTGGTGATGGATTTCCTGCAGGAACTTCTCGACACAGTAAAAGGAATCCCGGAGATCAGAGTGCTCACGGAATATATCCGTCAGGCACCCTGAATCTCCGGGATTCCCGGGTTTTGATGAGGTTACTGCAGGCAGTATCTATTCTTCTTCATCATAACTGTAATCATAAGAATCATCTTCGTCGTAATCGCTGTAGGAATCATCATAAGAATCGTCATAGGAATCATCATAATACGAGTCATCATAGGAATCGGATCCTTCATCATAGCTGGAATCGTCGTAAGAATCCTCTGAGGAATCTTCATTGTCTTCTTCCAAAGAATCCGAACTGTCAGAAGATGACGTCGCGTCGCCGGTGATCATGGCAGTGCGCTCCTGGATCTTATTGAGGATACGTGTGGCTTCATCTCCCTCGGCAGGAGTTGGCTGATAGTTGTTATAGTCAGAATCAGAGGAGATCGAGCATGGGATGATGTTTGTTACATTGTTTGCTTTTACTCCATCCTGATCTACGGTGAAAGTCTGCTGGAAGATCATAGTATCCATATCGCATGGATACTGGTTTCCGCCAAAGCAGAAGTTTCCGAGGCTGTAGACGATGTTTTTGCCCTTGTATTCTTCGATTCCCTGGAGAACATGCGGGTGATGGCCGCATACCAGATCCGCTCCTTCGTCGATTGCAAGGTGTGCAAGTGTAGTCTGGTTGCTGTCCGGGACTTCTTCTTTTTCATTGCCCCAGTGGAAGATCACGATCGTGATCTGCGCGCCGTCTGCTTTTACCTTGGCGATGTTCTGCTTGAGCTGTTCTTCACGGCCGAGGTGATCCTTGAGCTCGTAGATTCCTACAAGTCCGATCTTGATCCCCTTCACTTCCGTTACAACAGTCTTATCATAACCAAAATTCAGGATACCGGCATTGTCAAGTGCCTGAATGGTGTCGGTATAGCTCTGATCGCCATAATCATGACTGTGGTTGTTGGCAGTGTTGACTGCTTCGACGGAACCGGCAGTGAGGATACTGGTATACTCGGCAGGAGCTTTGAAAGCATATTCCTTGTCCTCGCGCTCATCAGAATCAGTGAGAGTTCCTTCAAAGTTGGCGATCGTCAGATCATCTGCGGAAAAAATGCTCTTCACATTGGAGAAGAAATAATCTGCTCCGTAATTCTCGTAATAAGCATTAAGACTGGTATCGTAGTCAAAGTTTTCATCTGTACCGAGCGTACAGTCACCTACGACACTGACGGTCAGGGATACCGGAGCCATGGTCGGTGTTGGTGTGAGGTCTGCATCTGAGGCAGAAGTCTCATCCTGTGATTTCGCTGAAGCGTTTGTTTTAACGGTACCATTTTTGCGTGCAGAACAGCCACGGACCAGGATGATAAGAAGCAGCAGGATAAGAACGGCACCGCAGCCTATGAGAAGACGTTCAGTGAGCTGCTGCCTTCTGCGGTAGTAGCGGGATTTTCTGTACGCACGTTTTTTGTGTTTTTTCTTTTTTGGCGGCATGGGAAACTCCTTGTTTTATGTATTTTTTTGTTTATAAAAAGTATAGGGAATTTTATACAATTCGTCAATATGTTTGCAGTTTTTGATTTTTTTTGTATAATCAAAGGATAGAAGCGGAACGGTCCGCAGATGCTAAGAAAAAAGGAGATTTTTATGAGTACAGCAAAAAGTCCATTATATATTGGAAACCACACAACTTCATCCAAAGGCTATACCAGGATGGCACGCCAGATGATCGCAAACGGGGGAAATACGTTTGCATTTTTTACCAGAAATCCGAGAGGCGGACGGGCGAAGGAGATCGATCCGGAGGATGTGCGTAAATTTCTGGAACTGACAGAAGAATATAAATTTGGGAAGATCGTAGCACACGCACCATATACACTGAATGCATGTGCGGCAAAGGAAAATATCCGGGAATTTGCCAGGGAGACGATGGCAGATGACCTGAAGCGTATGGAATGGACACCGGGAAATTATTATAATTTTCATCCGGGAAGCCATGTAGGACAGGGAGCAGAAGCAGGAGTCCGCATGATCGCGGAAATGCTGAATGAGGTACTGACCGAAGACCAGACCACAACGGTGCTTCTTGAAACGATGTCCGGCAAAGGGACGGAGATGGGAAGAAATTTCGAAGAACTCCGTCAGATCCTCGACCTGGTAGAAAAGAAGGACAAGATGGGAATTTGTCTGGATACCTGCCATGTCTGGGATGGAGGCTATGACATCGTGAATGATTTCGATGGTGTCCTTGAAGAATTTGACCGGATCATCGGGCTTGAGAAATTAAAAGCCATTCATTTAAATGACAGCCTGAACGATCTTGGCAGCCACAAAGACCGCCATGCAAGGATCGGCGAGGGCCGGATCGGGCTGGAAGCACTGGTAAGGGTGATCCGTTATCCGCGCCTGGAGGGAATTCCGTTTATTCTGGAAACGCCGAATGATGATGAAGGGTGGGCGGCAGAGATTCGGACGCTGAGAGAAGCATACGAGAAATAAATGGACGCGCGACAAGTGCTTCCATGATTGTGTGATATAGAAAATGGAAAGCGCTTTGCACTTTCCAGAAGAAATTAAAGTGTTGTCAGGAATGGACAATAACATTAAATATGCACTTCGTTTCTGAGTTCCTGCCCTGTGCGAAAAGCCTCAGCATTCTCAAGTGTCGTCTCAGCGATATTGGTAAGCGCTTCCTCTGTAAAAAATCCCTGATGGGAAGTGAGCGCAACGTTCGGGAAAGAGAGCAGTCTCTGCACGGTAGAGGTTTTGAGGATATGTTCGGACATATCTTCATAGACAAAATCAGATTCTTCCTCATAAACATCAAGTCCCACAGCAAAAAACTTGTGATCCCGGATACCTGCAATCAGGTCTTCGGTGCAGATCAGGCCGCCACGGGAGGTGTTTACGAGAATGACACCGTCTTTCATCCGGGAGATACTTTCCTTATTGATCATATGGTAAGTGTCCGGTGTGAGTGGGCAGTGAAG
Source organism: Blautia intestinihominis (assembly GCF_040096655.1). Classification (NCBI taxonomy): domain Bacteria; kingdom Bacillati; phylum Bacillota; class Clostridia; order Lachnospirales; family Lachnospiraceae; genus Blautia; species Blautia intestinihominis. The sequence continues at coordinate 53,950 of NZ_JBBMEI010000007.1, forward strand.
GCTGATCAGGTCACTGGAAGAAAGAAGTGTTTCAAGGGAAACATAGTTAAGATCTGTCTGCGTTTTGTCTGGATACAGGTCGTAGGCGAGCAGTTTCATGCCGAAGCCGCGGCAGATACGCGCCATGGCAAGCCCGATCTTGCCGGTTCCGACGATCCCGGCTGTTTTTCCATACAAGTTCACGCCCATGAGACCATTGAGGGAAAAGTTGTTTTCCCGGCATTTGATATAAGCTTTGTGGGTATGACGGTTGGCGGTGAGGACGAGAGCCATTGCAAGCTCGGCGACCGCTTCCGGAGAATAGCCGGGAACGCGGAGGACTTTGATGCCGCATTCGGCAGCAGTTTTGAGATCTACATTATTATAACCGGCACAGCGCATCAGGATCAGACGGATACCCTGATGTGCAAGTTCTTTGATCACTTCTGTTCCAAGGTCTGCGTTTACAAAAGCGCAGATCCCCTCGTAACCGGCGGCGAGGGAAGCAGTCTCTGCGTAGAGATTTGCTTCAATAAAAGTAATGTCGATATCAGGATGCGCCGGTTTCAGTTTATCAAAAAATCTCTGGTCATAATCTCTTGCACCATAAAATAATATTTTCATCGTGTACACTCCCTTAGCTTGATTTTCATTTTCCACCTCAGACTTAGAATGCCCTGAGAGAAAAAAGAGTATGCGCTGTCTGCATGAAAAAAGCAGTTTTTGTTATAGAATCGTTTTATTTGTTCAGACTGTAAAGATCATGATAGAATTCCGGATAGGAGATATTAACGCATTCTCCATTCAGGATATCCACGGTACCATCACAGATCGTTCCTGCCACAGCAAAAGACATGGCAATGCGGTGGTCGAGATAGGAGTCGATCACTGCACCGTGAAGCGGTTTGCCGCCGTGAATGATCATGCCGTCATCTGTGCCCTCGATATCAGCACCCATGCGGGTGAGATTGTCAACCATAACTGCGATACGGTCAGATTCCTTGACTTTGAGTTCCTGTGCATCGCGGATGATCGTGGTTCCCTCGGCAAAAGCAGCCATAACTGCGATCATCGGGATCTCATCGATCAGAGTCGGGATGATGCCGCCCTCAATGACAGTTCCCTTGAGAGAGCTGGTGCGGATCAGAAGATCAGCTGTCGGTTCGCCCTCAGTGCTTTCGTTCAGAAGGGTGATATCAGCGCCCATATCCATGCAGACTTTGAGGATTCCGGCACGGGTCGGGTTGATCCCTACATTCTTAAGAAGGATCTCACTTCCCGGGGTCAGAAGTCCGGCCGCGATAAAGTAAGCAGCAGAAGAGATATCACCAGGAACCTGGACTTCTCTTCCCTCAAGGACCGGTTCTGGCTTGATGGAAGCGGTCGTTCCCTCGGAGGTGATATCAGCACCGAAATAATTCAGCATGATCTCTGTATGGTTACGGGAAAGAAATGGCTCTGTTACGCTGGTGATCCCGTCCGCATACATACCGGCAAGCAGAACGCAGGATTTGACCTGTGCAGAAGCAACCGGTGAATCGTAATGGGTGGCGTGAAGCGGCTTTCCGTGGATGATAAGTGGTGCACATTCATTGTCCAGCTTACTTGTGATATCAGCGCCCATGGAAGTAAGAGGAGTCATGATACGCTTCATCGGGCGGGTGCGGATCGAATCGTCTCCGTCAAGTTCAGAAGTAAATTTCTGTCCGGCAAGGATTCCTGAGATCAGACGGGTCGTGGTTCCGCTGTTGCCGACATCAAGGATACCTGTCGGTGCACTGAGTCCGTGAAGACCTTTGCCGTGTACAAGGATCTCGTCGCCGTTCCGGTCAATATCGATCCCCATTTTGCGGAAGCAGGAGATCGTCGAGAGACAGTCAGCGCCCTCGAGAAAATGTGTGATTCTGGTGGTGGCATTGGCGAGTGAGCCAAACATGACTGCACGGTGTGAGATGGATTTGTCGCCCGGAACTGTAAGAGTTCCTCTTAAATTGGTTTGTTTTTTGATTTCCATTATTTTATTCTACTGCCACTCAAAATGTGATTAAACATACTCACATTGAGATAATGCGGCTTCTCGCGAATACCGCTTACTGTTTCTTCGTGTATGTTTTTGAGTAACCTGCGTTATCTCTACTCACAGATCCTAAGTACACTCCACAGTCGTTAATTCCCGAAATAGCCTTCGGTACATACTTACGTTTGCAGGATTATGCAACTTTGTAAGTCCTTGCATCTCTCAGATTCAGTGCCGCATTGAAATCTCTGTCCTCAACATACCCACATGTGCATTTGTAGATTCTGTCTGAAAGTTTCAGGTCTTTTTTGATGCATCCACAGCAGTGGCAGGTTTTGGAAGATGGATACCACCTGTCAACTACCCGTAGTTCGATTCCATATTCTGCACATTTTGCTTTTAGTTTCGTCCGGAATTCGTAGAATTTCTGGGACGAAACTGCTTTTGAGAGATGCCGGTTCTTCATCATCCCGGATACGTTCAGATCCTCGATTGTTATGTGAGACGGCTTGGTTTTCACTATCTCAGATATTGTTTTGTTGATATGATCTGTACGGATATTTTCTATCCGGTCATAAAGTTTTTGCACCTTAAGCTTTTGCTTTTGTATATTTGCTTTTTGAGTGAACTCTCCTTTCCTTAAATTCTCATATTTGCGGGAAAGCTTTCGCTGTGCCCGTGTTAATTGTTTCTCAAGTTTTCTGATCTGTACTGTTTTATTGATATTTCTGTATACAGTTCCATTTGACACAACTGCAAAATTCTTCAGCCCTAGGTCAATTCCAATACCATCACTGAAATTCCCATCCACTTTCGGTGTTGGTACTTCGATAAGCGCAGATACATAGTATCTGCCTGCTTTCATGGAAACCGCTCCGCTTCTGACAACATATCCATCCCTGGAGGTCGGAATGTAACCTTTTTCTTTCAATCTTACCCAGCCAAGTGTTGGGATCTTGATCCTATGTCGTTCGCAAAAACAGTCTTTAGGATTATTCCTTACAAAATACATTTTCACATCAGATCTTCCTTTTTTCTTATATCTTGGGAAACCACTCTGATGATGAAAAAATCTTGAAAAAGCGGTACAGGCATTTTCAATTGCATTCTTTACTGATTTAGAACTGACTTCTCTGATCCAGGAATATTCCGGATGTTTTGGAAGATATTCATTATTCAGCCATACACTGAACGCCCTGCCGCTCATGAATTTTTCGCCGATATCATAACGTTCTTTATTATGAAACAGGTAAAAATTATAAATATATCTGCATGTACCGATTGTCTTATGTATTTTGATCTTCTGCTCTTCTGTAGGATTGATCTCTGTCTTGAAGCTCTTCAGCAATCTCCTCATCCTTTTCTATCTGCTTTTTATATTTACGAAGGCCATATAATCTACAGGAAAATGCATGCAGAATCTTTCAAACCAGTCGTATCCAAAACGCATAAATCTGTCTTTATGTGCGATTACTAAGTTTTGACCTTTTGCTCCATGATCTTATCCACGGTTATAATTAAGTCCGCTTCCATAGTCTTCAATGCACTGGCCTACAATCATTCTTTTGGTTTTACAGAACTGACGCAAAAATGCTATCTGATTTTTTAGATGTGTAATAACGCCTGTCTGTGGGGATGGTTTGTCTTTAAGATTCCCTCTCTGTCCCATCTTATGAAATGTTTTTACAGAAACACCTAATAATTCAGCAAAATCTATTGGTTTATAATTTGTGATATTGATGTGTTCATAATATGCTACTATAAGTATGTATAAACACATTTAACTTGTTATGCTAGAAAGAAACTTCAACAAGATGTGCTATCTTATATTCTAAAAGTTTTAGTTTTTCAATAACTACAGGGATTCTTTGCGGTTTTATAGGTTTTCACATAATTTATTTAAAGTAGCACAATAGGTACATTTAATATTTTTATTTAGTTACTTATATCATCTTCCTACCGTTCGTATACGATGTAATTACGTTTCTTAAGAAGGGCAGTTCCGCGCTTCATCGCATCTTCCTCATAGAATTCGATCTTCAGGACACCCTGCTCAAATTCACGGTTGTGGATGATGCCGATGTTCTTGATACTGATCCCTTCCATAGCAAGAATTGTGGCAATTGTGGCAATTCCACCAGCTTCATCAACAATATCAATATACAGGACATAAGTCTTGTTGATAAGTCCGGAAGAAGTGGTGTCGATGGAGTCGCGGTAATCTCTGGAGTTGGCGAACATATCATAGAGGGTTTCTGCCTCAAGATTGTCAACAGAGCAGCGTGCCTGGATCAGCATCTTGATGTATTCGTCCAGCACATGAGAGATGTTCTCATGGTTTTCGAGGCAGATCTGCTCCCACATGACAGGGGAGGAGGATGCGATACGTGTGATATCGCGGAAACCGCCTGCTGCGATCGTCTTCATGTATTCAGCATCGTTATCCAGCTCTCTGACGAGATTTACCAGAGTGGAAGCAATGATATGCGGAAGATGGCTGACGCCGGCTGTGATAAAATCGTGTTCCTCACAGGTAAGGACCATCGGGATCGAACCAAGAGAATCGATCAGTTCAGAAAACTCGGTGATTTTTTCAAGAGGAACCTGTCCGCCCGGAGTCAGGATATAGTAAGCATTCTCAAGCAGATGGTCGGATGAATATTCAAATCCGGAACGCTCAGAACCAGCCATAGGATGTCCACCGATAAAGCAGTATTCCATGCCGAGTTCCTCGACTGCTTTGTGGATCGGTCCTTTGACGCTTCCTGCGTCTGTAATGATACATCCTTCCTTGATGACATCCTTGAGATATCTGAGATATTCAATATTATACTCTACCGGAGCGCAGAGAAAAATATAATCACACATGGCATAACGGTCATCCCGTTCTTCCAGTGTGGCGTCAATAGCACCGCAGTTCAGTGCGGCAGCCAGAGTTTCTTTGTGTTTCGCATATGCGAGGATGTGATAATCCGGGTGAAACTTGCGGATCGTTTTGGCAATAGATCCTCCGATCAGGCCGAGCCCGATAAAACCTATGGTTTTCATGATGTCTGTGTCCTTTCCAGTTACTACTTATCTATTAGTAGACAAAACTATGGTTCTATTTTAAAAGATACGAGGAAAAATGTCAAACATAGGTACAAAATAGGTGAATTCGATGAATGATTGCAAAAACAGCTCAAAAAAAATTGTTAAAATTATATAAAATACTTGAAAAGTTGAAAGAATTTTAGTAAAATATGGACATATCAGACAAACAGGGAGGTATTACATATGGACGTTTATAGAACTGACCGAATTCGCAATGTGGTTCTTTTGGGTCATGGGGGATCCGGCAAGACCACATTAGCAGAGGCAATGGCTTATCTGGCAGGAATGACAAGTCGTCTTGGCAGAGTAGAAGATGGAAATACCGTCAGCGATTTTGATAAGGAGGAGATCAAGAGACATTTTTCAATCTCCACATCTGTGATCCCGGTTCCGTGGGACAAGGTGAAGATCAATATCCTGGATACTCCTGGTTACTTTGACTTCGTAGGAGAAGTAGAGGAAGCGGTCAGCGCAGCAGACGCAGCCATCATCGTTGTTTCCGGTAAGGCCGGAGTTCAGGTCGGTACACAGAAAGCATGGAATCTCTGCGAGAAATATAAATTACCTCGTATGATCTTTGTAACAGATATGGACGTGGATGATGTCAGCTATCGTAAAGTAGTAGAGGATCTTACCGAACTTTATGGCAAGAAGATCGCGCCGCTGCATTTCCCGATCCGTGAAGATGGCAAGTTCGTCGGCTATGTCAATGTCGTGAAGCAGGCAGGCCGAAGATATATCGACAAAGCAGGCAAGGAGCCTTGCGATGTTCCGGAATATCTGGAAGAATACCTTGAGAAATATCATGAAACTCTGATGGAATCTGTTGCTGAGACGAGTGAAGAGTTCATGGACCGTTATTTCGAGGGAGATACTTTCTCCGTAACAGAAGTTTCCGCAGCACTTGCAACCAATGTACAGGACGCAAGCATCGTTCCGGTATGCATGGGATCACCGATCAACCTTCGAGGCGTTTCCAACCTTCTCGATGATATCTGTGGATATTTCCCGAGCCCGGACAAGCGTTCCTGCAACGGTATTTCCCAGAAGACCAATGAGATCTTTGAAGCAAACTATGACTTTGCCAAAGCGAAATCTGCATACGTATGGAAGACCATCGCAGATCCGTTCCTCGGCAAATATTCTCTGATCAAAGTTGTTTCCGGTGTTATCAAATCCGATGATACTCTGCTCAACGTAGAGAAGGGTGAGGAAGAACGACTGAACAAATTATATGTTCTTGAGGGCTCCAAACCGATCGAAGTTCCGGAACTCCACGCAGGTGATATCGGCGCGATCGCCAAACTCGCAAGCGTACAGACCGGCGACAGCCTTGCAACAAAGGCAGCTCCGGTGCTCTATCCGAAGGCTCTCATTTCCACTCCTTATACCTATAAGAGATATAAGGCAGTCAAGAAGGGCGACGAGGACAAGATCGCACAGGCTCTCGCCAAGATGATGAGTGAGGACAAGACCCTCCGTGCAGTCAATGATTCTGCCAACAGACAGACATTACTCTATGGTATGGGCGACCAGCACCTTGATATCGTAGTAAGCAAGCTCAAAGAACGCTACAAAGTAGACGTAGAACTTTCCAAACCGAAGGTAGCTTTCCGCGAGACCATCCGCAAGAACTCCGACGTAGAGGGCAAACATAAGAAACAGTCCGGTGGACACGGACAGTACGGACATGTCAAGATGCGCTTCGAGCCATCCGGCGACCTGGAGACACCTTATGTATTTGAGCAGGTAGTCGTAGGCGGTGCTGTTCCGAAGAACTACTTCCCGGCAGTTGAGAAGGGCCTTCAGGAAAGCGTTCAGAAGGGACCTCTGGCTGCTTATCCGGTAGTAGGCGTTAAGGCTACACTTTACGATGGATCTTATCATCCGGTAGACTCTTCCGAGATGGCATTCAAGATGGCAACGATCCTGGCGTTCAAGAAAGGCTTTATGGATGCATCTCCTGTACTCCTTGAGCCGATCGTAAGCATGAAGATCACTGTTCCGGACAAATACACCGGTGATGTTATGGGCGATCTCAACAAGAGACGTGGACGTGTTCTTGGAATGAACCCGGATCATGAAGGCAATACCATCATCGAGGCTGATGTACCACAGCTTGAAATCTATGGATATTCTACAACACTTCGTTCCATGACTGGTGGAAGCGGCGACTTCTCCTATGAGTTCGCACGCTATGAGCAGGCTCCTAGCGATATCCAGGCTAAGGAGATTGAGGCACGTGCAAGCAAAGTAGACAACGCAGATGCATAAATGATCAGACTCCTGTGAATTAAGAAATAAAGAAAACCGGCTGCTGAATCTGTTTTGAATAGATTCAGCAGCTGGTTTTTGCTGTGCATAAAATATGTAATTCAGAAAAACCGGATCATTCTTTGATCTTGATCTTGTTTTTCAGTACAACGCAACAGGCAAGGTCTCCAATAACATTGACGCAGGTTGCACCCATATCACACAGAGTGTTGATACTGATGTAAACACCAAGGATACCTGCCGGAAGTCCTGCCATGGTTGCCAGTGCTGCAAAAGAAGCGATCGCACCGCCAGGGATACCAGGAGTACCTACAGACAGAAGCACGTTTGCCAGAAGGATCACGATCATCAAGGAAACGCTGACATTGATTCCGCAGGCGTTGGCGAAGAACATGATCATAAAGGACATTACGATGGATACCGCGTCCATGTTGACAGTGGCACCAAGCGGGATCGCGATACTGGTGATCTGGTTGGAAACACCCATCTCTTCCTCCATACACTGTTTGCTGATCGGGATAGTAGCGGAGCTTGAACAGGTTCCGAATGCATTCAGTGCAGCAGGCATGATCGCTTTGAAGAAGCGGATCGGGCTTTCTTTGCCAAGGATCTTGACAGACAGACCATACACGAGAAAAGCAAAACCGAAAAATGCCACATAAAGGATGATGAGCTGTGTTGCCAGTGAAAGGATGGTCTCTGTTCCGTTTGCCTCAACGACCGGTACGATCGTACAGAAGACACCGATCGGGGTAAAGTACATGATCGTGCCGATGATCTTCAGACAGATCTCATTCAGTGAATCAATAAAATCAAGGAATGGTTTGCCTTTTTCTCCGATGGAGATCAGGGTAAAACCGATGATCACTGCGAATACGAGAACCTGGAGCATATTTCCCTCGGCAAAAGCCTTGACAGGGTTTGACGGGATCAGGTTTTTGATCGTATCCAGGATACTGCTCATCTCGGTTGCCTGGATATCGGCAGTTGCCATCTCAAAAGAAACACCTCTTCCAAGATGGATCAGACGCGGGATGATAAGACCGACGAGGCTGGCAAGTGCGGTGGTACTGAGAAAATATACCATGGCAGAGCCTGTGATCTTTCCGGTGGTGCGGATATTTCCGATGCTGCAGATACCGATGACGATCGAACAGAAGACCATAGGGAAGATCATCATGTTCAGGGCATTCATGTAGATGCCTCCGATCAGACTGGTGACAGTCAGAACCGGTGCATATCGTCCGGCAAGAAAAAGTCCGGTCAGGATACCAAGGACCAGTCCGGTAAAGATCGCCTGGGTGATATGCTTCTTGTACCAGGAATAAAAAGACTTCATTATATTGTTCCCTCCTCATAAAAATAATAAAAAACACGAAAAAAAATTATATCATGTCGAAAAATGTGCGTCAACAGAAATGCTTTACTTTGATAAAGTTCGCCTTTTTGTTGAGAATAAGCGGATAATCGCGAAACGTTACATTGACAAAACGCTCTCCTTGAATTAAAATTAATTCTCAGATACAACAATGAATGTTGGAGGAACCATAGAGATGAAATACTTTTTTAAAAAAATTGAGCCCAAGTGGCAGGCGAAATGGGAAGAAAGCAAAGTCTTCGAAGCCAAGGACAACAGTGACAAACCGAAGTTCTATGGTCTGGTAGAGTTTCCATATCCAAGTGGTGCAGGTATGCATGTAGGACACATCAAAGCATACTCAAGCCTTGAGGTTATTTCCAGAAAACGTCGTATGGAAGGCTACAATGTACTTTTCCCGATCGGATTTGATGCATTCGGTCTTCCTACCGAGAACTATGCAGTCAAGACAGGAACACACCCACGTATCATCACAGATGAGAACATCAAGAAATTCTCCAACCAGTTAAAGAAAGTTGGATTTTCCTTTGACTGGAACCGTGTGATCGATACTACAGATGAGGATTACTACAAATGGACACAGTGGATCTTCCTCAAAATGTTTGAGAAGGGTCTCGTATTCAGAGACAGAACTCTTGTAAACTACTGCCCGCACTGCAAGGTCGTTCTTTCCAATGAGGACAGCCAGGGCGGCAAATGCGATATCTGCCACAGCGAAGTTGTGCAGAAATCCAAGGACGTATGGTATCTGAGGATCACTCAGTACGCAGACAAACTCCTGGAAGGCCTCAAGGACGTTGACTATCCGGACAATGTAAAGCAGCAGCAGATCCACTGGATCGGTAAATCCAAGGGCGCTTTTGTAGACTTCGACATCGACGGAATCGACGAGAAGCTTGAGATTTATACAACCAGACCGGATACTCTGTTTGGTGTTACTTTCATGGTAATCGCACCGGAGCATCCGATCATCGACAAATACAAAGACAAAGTCGCAAACATGGACGAGATCACTGCATACCGTAATGAATGTGCCAAGAAGACAGAGTTCGAGAGAACTCAGCTTGTCAAGGACAAGACAGGTGTGCGTATCCAGGGACTTGAGGGAATCAACCCTGTAAACGGCAAGAAGATCCCGATCTACATTGCAGACTATGTAATGATGGGTTATGGTACAGGTGCGATCATGGCAGTACCGGCTCATGACCAGCGTGACTATGATTTCGCAAAGAAATTCGGCATCGACATCATCGAAGTCATCAAGGGTGGAGACATCACCAAGGAAGCCTACACAGGTGACGGAGAGATGGTCAACTCTGAATTCCTCAACGGATACACCAAGAAAAAAGATTCTATCGAGCGTATGCTGGAAGAACTTGAGAAGAAGGGCATCGGTAAAGCAGGCGTTCAGTACAAGATGAAAGACTGGGCATTCAACCGCCAGAGATACTGGGGTGAGCCGATCCCGCTGATCCATTGCCCGAACTGCGGTGTTGTAGCTGTTCCGGAAGAAGAACTTCCGCTTCGTCTGCCGGATGTCAAGGACTTCGAGCCGGGTGAGGACGGACAGTCACCACTTGCCAAGATCGATTCCTTCGTAAACTGCACCTGCCCGAAATGTGGCGCTGCAGCGAAACGTGAGACAGATACCATGCCTCAGTGGGCAGGATCTTCCTGGTATTTCCTGAGATATACAGATCCGCACAATACACATGCACTGGCTGATATGGACAAACTGAAATACTGGATGCCGGTTGACTGGTACAATGGTGGTATGGAACACGTTACCAGACATATGATCTACTCCAGATTCTGGCATCATTTCCTGTATGACCTGGGTGTTGTCAACACACCGGAACCATATGCAAAACGTTCCATCCAGGGACTGATCCTCGGACCGGACGGAGACAAGATGAGTAAATCCAAAGGAAACGTTGTTGACCCGCTTGACATCGTAGAAGAATATGGTGCAGATACTCTTCGTACCTATGTACTGTTCATGGGTGATTACGGCGCAGCAACTCCATGGAGTGACAGCTCTGTAAAAGGCTGCAAGAAATTCCTTGACCGTGTGGCAGGTCTGACAGATCTCATTTCTGAGGAACCTGTTTCCGATGAACTGGAAATGAAGATCCACCGTACCATCAAGAAAGTTTCTTCCGATATCGAGAACCTGAAGTTCAACACAGCGATCGCCAGCCTGATGACTCTTCTTAACGAGATCACAGCAGAAGGACGCCTCAGCAAAGATGACCTGGGCATCTTTATCAAGCTCTTAAGCCCGTTTGCTCCGCATCTCTGCGAAGAAATCTGGGAGTTCCTCGGCGGAGAAGGTCTGCTTGCAGTTGCTTCCTGGCCGGTATACGATGAAGGCAAGACTGTTGCCAAGACAGTTGAGATCGGTGTACAGGTAAATGGTAAGGTAAGAGGAACTGTAGTTCTTCCAAACGGCTGTGAGAAAGAGAAGGCATTCGAGATCGCCAAAGCAGATGAGAGGATTGCTTCCTTCCTCGAAGGCAAGAACCTCATCAAAGAGATCTATGTACCGAACAAGATCATCAACTTTGTTGCAAAATAATAAATTTTTCCAACATTTTATGTTGAAAAATCACATACAATAGAGTACAATAAAATACAACAAAAGAATTCCTGGAATGTGCGATGCCCCTTTTTTTATTTGAACCTACATTTATTAATAGGGAATCCAACATCGCTGCTGTGATGTCAGGCCTCTCGTCGTGGAAGGCAGATCATCAGTTGAGGACACCCAACCTGGCGAAAGCTAGGCGTCAAATGGAAGGGAACGGCATTCCGGGGGAATTAAGAAAGAATGAGCCATTTGTATATGGCTCTTTTTTTGAAGAATGAATCGGGAGGAATTACAGCATGGTAACAGAGAGGATTTTTGGAAATTTACCTTCAGGTGAAGAATCACATATTTATCACATTGAGAATGCGGCAGGAGCTTACATAGAAGTTTCACAGTATGGTGCGATCCTGGTGAATGTCTGCGTGCCGGATAAGGATGGCAGACTGACAGACGTAGTCCTTGGATACGATGATCTTGAGAGCTATTTTGTAAATGGATGCTTTTTCGGAGCATGCATCGGCAGAAGCGGCAACCGTATCGCAGATTCCAGATTTATGCTGGATGGCACAGAGATCAAACTGACGCCAAACGAAGGCAAGAACAATCTCCACAGCGGCCCGGACGGATTTGAGAAGAAACTGTGGAATGCATCTGCAGTAGAGGGACAGAATGCAGTTACTTTTTCCAGGATCAGTCCTGATGGAGAGAATGGCTATCCGGGAGAATTCGAAGTTTCTGTTACTTATGAGCTGACAGAGGAGAATGCAGTCCGCATCGTTTACTCCGGTGTGAGCGACAAGACAACCGTTGCAAACATGACGAACCACTCCTATTTCAACCTGAACGGAGAGGGCAGCGGCACTGCAATGGACCAGTATCTTACCATTCATGCGCAGGAATACACTCCGGTCCGTGAGGATTCCATTCCGCTTGGCGAGAATGCATCTGTTGAGGGAACTCCGATGGATTTCCGTACCGCAAAGCAGATCGGCAGAGATATCGGGGCTGATTTTGAACAGCTCAAATTCACAGGAGGTTTTGACCATAACTATGTGACAGACGGATACAACAAGGCGAGCATCCGTGAGATCGCTTCTGCGTGGTCAGAGAAATCCGGTATCCAGATGGATGTTCTTACAGATTGCCCATGCGTACAGTTCTATGCGGCAAACTTCGTGGAGGATGAGCACGGTAAGAACGGACATGTTTATAATAAACGTGAGGCATTCTGCCTTGAGACACAGGTAGAGCCGAATGCAGTCAATGTAGAGAATTTCCATTCACCAGTTCTGGAAGCAGGAGAGAAATATTACTCTGAGACAGTTTACAGATTCTCTGTAAGAAAATAACAGCCATGTTTTCTGGCTTTCCTCATATAATGGATTATGAGGAAAGCCAGATTTTTTTATGTGTATTTAGTGTTGCTTGTGGTACTGCTGAATGAATTGTCTGTACATGACTGTGCAGCAGCCGGACAGACGAAAGAAAACAAAACAGAACCCGAGATCCGGGTAGCACTTACAGATTCTGATTTTCAGTTTGTATATCATGATTCTGTGACAATTTCCTTAAATGGAGAAGAGACTGTCTATGAAGCGGAGGCACTGCGTGGAAGAAATGAGATCATCTCGATCCCGGAGCAGGAAGGAGGAATCCTGATCCCGTCGATCCACAGGCAGTGCGGGACACCTTCCTATGGCGGCAGACTTGAGATCCGGCCGTGTGAAGAGGGACTTCTGGCGATCAATATTCTTCCGCTGGAAAAATATCTGGAGGCAGTTGTCCCGAGTGAGATGCCATCCACATACGAAAAAGAAGCACTCAAAGCGCAGGCAGTCTGTGCGAGAACCTACGCCTGGAAGCAGATGCAGGGCAGCAGACTCCATGAATATGGTGCAGATGTGGATGACAGCGTAAGTTATCAGGTTTACCAGAATGTTGCACCGCAGGAATCGACAACAAAAGCGGTCAGGGAAACCGAAGGAATGATCCTGTCCCAGAATGGACAGCCTGTAGAGGCGTATTATTTTTCTACCTCGGCGGGTGTGACGAGCACGGATGAGATCTGGGAAGTTAGCGAAACTGCATCTTATCTCAAAAGCGTTCCCTGTGAATTTGACGCAGAAGAGCCCTGGAGTGCATGGACGGTGCAGATCCCCTGGACTGCTCTGGAAGAGAAGGCCGTTTCCCTTCTGAACCTCGCAGGAAAACTGAAAGCAGTTTCTGTTCAGAAGAAAAGCCAGAGCGGTGCAGTGACAGAACTTACCGTAACGACAGAGGGTGGAACAGGAACGGTTGACGGAGAGTATTCCATAAGGGAATTTCTTTCTCCCAGGGGCTGCAAGATCACAGAAAAAGACGGCAGCGTTACAGAAGGGGGAAAACTTCTCCCCAGTGCCTACTTCGAGATCCAGAGCCAGGATGCGGATGGAATCACCCTGAAAGGCGGGGGATACGGGCACGGCGTAGGAATGAGTCAGACTGCCGCGAATGAGATGGCAAAGGAAGGATACAGCTATGAGGAGATCCTGGAATATTTTTTTCGGGAGATTGAGTTTGTAGACATTTATGGTGTGAAATAAGTGTTTTTTTGCTCAGTAGCTGTGTGCGGAGCGAACAGTAACTCAAACTTGTCACATTGTACACGATATGGTACAATGGTCAATAGACAAATTTGCTGATACCAGGAGAAGAAATATGGAAGAGAAGAAAGCCAAAAGCACGGTACAGTTGATCCTGGGCTTTATGGACCGGACCAAAAATGACCATATCGGTGCTTACGCTGCACAGGCGGCATACTTTTTGATCATGTCGTTTATTCCCTTTGTGCTGGTTCTTACCGCACTGATCCAATATACCCCGCTGACCTATCGGATGCTTCGACAGGTTATTATCGGGTTTGTTCCGACAAACCTTCAGGATTTTGTACTCAAGATCATTGCAGAAGTATTTACCAAGAGCGCAGCGGTCGTGCCGATCTCAGGTGTTTTTGCTCTGTGGTCCTCCTGCAAGGGTATGCAGTCACTCATTACGGGACTGAATGTGATCTATCATGTCAAAGAGACCCGAAACTGGCTGATAAACAGACTGTATTCTATGCTGTATATGTTTCTGTTTGTGATCGCAATTATCATAAGCCTTCTGCTTCTTGTCATGGGAAACCGGATCCATGCGGTGCTTGTGATTCATATGCCGTTTCTGGGGAAAGTCCTTGGAAGGATATTGAGTGCCAAGACATTTCTTGTATTTGTAGTATTGTTTCTTGTATTTCTGGTGCTGTACCGTTACCTTCCGAACCGTAAAGCATCGCTCAAGAGCCAGATTCCGGGAGCTTTTATCATAGCTGTCGCGTGGTCGCTGTTTTCGTACTTTTTTTCGCTGTATTTTACATTTTTCCCGAATTTCAGCAACATGTACGGAAGTCTGTCGGCACTGATCATGGTCATGCTGTGGCTCTACTGCTGTATGAACCTTCTGCTTTACGGTGCAGAGATCAATGCTTATTTTGAGAATCAGTTCCGTCAGGCACAGATTACTTTATGGCAGATGGTCAAAAAAAATCTTGACAGATTTTTCACTATGTGGCATAGTAAGAAAAGATAAGTCAAAGGCTTTGAAGGCGTTTCAGGGAATTGTTTCCTTTCAGAGAGAGGGAGTCAGCGGCTGTAAGCCCCCTTAAGTTCAGACAGTTTCTTATTTTCCCGCCGGAGCTTCATCTTTGAACTATTTCAGTAGGAGATGACGTTGATGCGCGTTAAGCATGACTCGAGTGCCTGCTCTTTAGCAGGAAACAGGGTGGTACCGCGGATAATGACTCCGTCCCTTTTTATGTGGGACGGGGTCTTTTTTGATGCTGTAATAAATAAACAAAAAGGAGATACAAAACCATGGATATGAAGGAAAGACTTCAGGAACTGGCAGAAGCAGCCAGAAAACGGATCGAAGAATCAGACGGTCCGGATAAACTGAATGAAGTAAAAGTTGCTTACCTTGGCAAAAAAGGTGAGCTGACAGCAATCTTAAAAAGTATGAAAGATGTTGCTCCGGAAGACCGTCCGAAAGTAGGACAGATGGTTAACGAGACAAGAACCAGGATCGAGGAACATCTGGAAGCAACCAGAAAGAAACTGGAAGAAGCACTTCGCGAAGAAAAAATGAAAGCAGAAGTGATCGACGTTACACTTCCTGCAAAAAAGGCAATGATCGGACATCGTCATCCGAACAGCATCGCACTGGAAGAAGTAGAGCGTATCTTTATCGGAATGGGCTACGAAGTAGTCGAAGGTCCGGAAGTAGAATATGCAGACTACAACTTCACCAAACTGAACATTCCGGAAGACCATCCGGCAAGAGACGAGCAGGATACTTTCTTTATCAATGATTCTATCCTTCTTCGTTCCCAGACTTCCCCGGTACAGGCACGTACCATGGAAAAAGGCAAACTTCCGATCCGTATGATCGCACCGGGACGTGTATTCCGTTCTGACGAAGTAGATGCAACACATTCCCCGTCTTTCCATCAGATCGAAGGTCTGGTCATCGACGAGAACATCACATTTGCAGACCTTAAGGGAACTCTTCAGGAGTTTGCACAGGAATTGTTCGGACCAGAGACAAAGACAAAATTCAGACCACATCACTTCCCATTCACAGAGCCAAGCGCAGAGGTAGACGTTTCCTGCTTCAAGTGCGGCGGCAAAGGATGCCGTTTCTGCAAGGGTTCCGGCTGGATCGAGATCCTCGGCTGCGGTACTGTTCATCCAAACGTACTGAGAATGTGCGGCATCGACCCGGATGAATATACAGGATTCGCATTTGGTGTAGGTCTTGAGCGTATCGCACTTCTCAAATATGAGATCGACGATATGAGACTTCTGTATGAGAACGATGTACGTTTCCTTAAACAATTCTAGTGTGCTGTCTCATTGACTTTCAGTTAAATAACGCAGAATGTTTTTTCATCGACAAGGCGACTGAACGAGGCGATGCGGTGGCATCGTTGAGCGAAGTACACTAGTTCAATTCTTGCATAGTCTATTATGAAAAATTCGAAAGGTGGATATAAAACATGAATACATCAATGTCCTGGATTAAAATGTATGTGCCGGATCTGGATGTAACAGCCCAGGAATACACAGATGCCATGACACTGTCAGGAACAAAAGTGGAAGGCTTCGAAAAACTGGATGCAGATCTCGACAAGATCGTGATCGGACAGATTGACAAAATAGAAAGACACCCTGATGCAGACAAACTCATCATCTGCCAGGTAAACATCGGAACAGAGACCATTCAGATCGTAACAGGTGCCCCGAATGTCAAAGAAGGAGACAAAGTACCGGTCGTTCTGGACGGCGGACGTGTTGCAGGCGGTCATGACGGCAAAATGACTCCTGGCGGCATCAAGATCAAAAAAGGTAAACTCAGAGGCGTAGAATCCTGCGGTATGATGTGCTCCATCGAAGAACTTGGAAGCACAAGAGAAATGTATCCGGAAGCTCCGGAATACGGCATCTACATTTTCCCGGAAGATGCAGTTGTAG
This sequence comes from Blautia intestinihominis, assembly GCF_040096655.1. Lineage (NCBI taxonomy): Bacteria > Bacillati > Bacillota > Clostridia > Lachnospirales > Lachnospiraceae > Blautia > Blautia intestinihominis. The sequence goes on from NZ_JBBMEI010000007.1 coordinate 70,824, forward strand.
GCGAGAGCGCGATCAAAGCACTCGGTCTTGATGATGTTGTTATTGAATACGAGATCACATCCAACCGTGTAGACTGCTACGGTGTACTTGGAATCGCAAGAGAAGCAGCAGCCACTTTTGACAAAAAATTCGTTCCTCCTGTAGTAAAAGAAACAGGAAACGACGAAAAAGCATCTGACTATGTCAAAGTTACCGTAGAAGATCCGGAACTTTGCCCGAGATATACAGCAAGAGTTGTCAAAAACGTCAAGATCGGACCATCCCCGAAATGGATGCAGAGATGTCTGGCTTCCAACGGAATCCGCCCGATCAACAACCTCGTTGATATCACAAACTATGTTATGGAAGAATATGGCCAGCCGATGCATGCATACGATCTGGATACCATCGAAGGCAGAGAGATCATTGTACGCCGTGCAAAGGCAGGCGAGAAATTTGTAACCCTGGATGGTCAGGAACGTGAGATGGACGACCAGGTTCTGATGATCTGCGACGGCAAGAAAGCAGTCGGCATCGCCGGAATCATGGGTGGAGAAAACTCCATGATCACAGACAATGTACACACGGTACTTTTTGAGGCAGCATGCTTCAACGGAACAAACATCCGTCTTTCTTCCAAGAGGATCGGACTTCGTACCGATGCATCCGGTAAATTCGAAAAAGGTCTTGACCCGAACAATGCCAAAGCAGCAATCGACCGTGCATGCCAGCTTATGGAAGAACTGGGAGCAGGTGAAGTCGTAGGCGGAATCGTAGATATCTGTAACGAGACAAGAGAACCTTCCAGAGTACCGTTTGAGCCGGAGCGCATCAACGCACTTCTCGGAACAGACCTTACAAAAGAAGAAATGCTTGCATACCTTGCAAAAGTAGAACTGACTCTGGACCCGGAGACAAATGAGATCGTAGCTCCGACATTCCGTCAGGATATCCACTGCATGGCAGACGTGGCAGAGGAAGTTGCAAGATTCTTCGGATATGACAAGATCCCGACCACACTTCCGACAGGAGAAGCTACCACAGGAAGACTTCCATTCAAACTTCGCATCGAGAACGTGGCAAGAGATATCGCTGAGTACTGCGGATTTTCAGAGGGAATGACCTACTCCTTCGAAAGCCCGAAAGTATTCGACAAACTTCGCATTCCGGAGGATAGCGACCTTCGCAAAGCGATCACGATCAGCAACCCGCTTGGAGAGGACTACAGCATCATGCGTACAACAACTCTGCATGGCATGCTTTCTTCTCTGGCAACAAACTACAACAGAAGAAACAAAGGCGTTCGTCTGTATGAGATCGGCAAAGTATATCTGCCAAAAGCACTGCCGCTGACAGAACTTCCGGATGAGAGAACACACTTCACTCTTGGAATGTACGGCGCAGGAGACTTCTTTGATATGAAGGGCGTTGTAGAAGAATTCTTCGAAAAATCCGGAATGAAGAAAAAAGTCCACTACACACCGGACAGCAACAAGACTTATCTGCATCCGGGCAGACAGGCAAACATCAGCTACGAAGGCAAAGTAGTCGGTTACCTCGGAGAAGTTCATCCGATCGTTGCAGATAACTATGGAATCGGTGAGAGAACTTACATCGCAGTCATCGATATCCAGAATATCCTTGAATTCTGCGGATTCAACCACAAATTTACAGGAATCGCCAAATATCCGGCAGTTACCCGTGACTTAAGTATGGTTGTTCCGAAACATGTCCTTGCAGGACAGATCGAGGATGTCCTTGAGCAGAGAGGCGGCAAGATCCTTGAATCTTACCAGCTCTTCGATATCTACGAGGGTGCACAGATCAAACCTGGATACAAGTCCATGGCTTATTCTGTGGTATTCCGTGATCATGAAAAGACTCTTGAAGAAGCTGAGATCACAACAGCAATGAAGAAGATCCTGAATGGTCTGACAGACCTTGGAATCGAGCTGAGAAGCTGATGAAACTTTATGTTGTACGGCACGGGGAAACTGTGTGGAACAAACTTCATAAGGTACAGGGAGTAGCAGATATCCCGCTTGCCGAAAATGGAATCCTTCTTGCCGAAAAGACAGGGGAAGCATTAAAAGATGTTTCTTTTGACCTCTGTATCACCAGCCCGCTCATAAGAGCCAGAAAGACAGCCGAGCTGATCCTTGAGAAACAGTCGGGAAAGGTTTCGGTGATCGAGGATGCAAGGATTCAGGAGATCAACTTCGGTGTCCTGGAAGGTGTCGTGTGCATGAACGATGCGCGTGAATATCTGGATCCGCAGATGGAGAAGTTTTTTACAGATCCATGGAACTTTGAACGTCCGAAGGATGGGGAAAACATTCAGGATATCCTCACTCGGACAAAGGACTTCTGGGAAGAACTCATCCACGATCCCGCTCTTCAGGATAAGACGATCCTGATCGCATCTCATGGATGTGCGGTAAGAGCACTTCTTCATAATGTATATAATGATCCGAAGGATTTCTGGCATGGTTTTGTTCCTCCAAACTGCAGTGTCAATGTAGTTGAGGTCACAGATGGCAAGGCCGTTCTTCTGGAAGATGACAAAGTATATGCATAAATAAAACGAAATAAGACAGCCTGGAAACTTTTTGACAGAGTTTCCGGGCTGTTTTTGTGTTATCCGGGGAAAATGTGTCCAAAGTGTGAGACTTTTGGTAAAGTGGAGAAAACAACTTGTTCACAAAAAAGTGGTATGATATGATAAGAAACAGAAATAGGAGGTAAGCTATGAGAAAAAAAGCGTTAAATGTAATACTTTTTCTGGCAGTTGTGATCGCGGCTGTCGGAATGACACTTTATGTTGGCCGCGGAGCTGCCAGCATACTGGTTTACAACTTCTGCTTTCTGGGAATTATGGTGATCGCTTATGCGGTGGGAATGTTCGGCGGAATGTTCCGCATGAATGACCTTTCCAGAGCATTCCGTGATGCGGCAGATGAGCTTAAGGATATTTTTCAGTCACCAGGCAAGATCGATACAAGCAAGCTTTCTTCCCTGAACGGCATTTTTCATCACCGTTATCTGGATGACAAGATGCAGGCATTCACCGATACGATTTCTCAGAGTCAGGAGGGAATTGGTGATATTGAGGAATATCTGAATGAGGAAGACGTGGATGAACACATTCACAAGAGGCTTCTGGAAATGGTGCCGGATATCTTTACCAGCCTTGGTATCCTTGGTACTTTCGTAGGTCTTGTATGGGGACTTAAGAACTTTGAACCAAGCAACTATGAGGCGATGACAACTTCCGTTGCGTCTCTGGTAGATGGTATCAAGGTTGCGTTCCTGACTTCTATTTATGGTATTGCGATGTCCATCGTTTACAGCTGTGGCATGAAATCAGAATATTCTTCTCTGACATCCAATCTCCAGAGCTTTCTGGATCGTTTCCATACATATGTCATGCCGACTGCTGAGAGCGAGTCCATGAACATTCTGGTTGCAAGCCAGAAGAACCAGACAGCAGCCATGGAACAGATGGCAGAGAAATTCTCTGTGCAGATGGCAGACAGCTTTGAGAAAGTCATCACTCCGACTTTCCAGAAGATGAACGATTCTCTCGATGTGCTGGTCAATTCTGTCACCAAATGTCAGGAAGATGCGATCAAGGAGATCCTGGATACGTTCCTTAAGGAAATGAATCTTTCCTTCAAGACACAGTTCGAGGATTTTGGCAGAGCACTTACACAGCTTAAGGATGCACAGACGGATAATACGAATTACACGACAAATCTCTATCAGTCCATGAGCCGTCAGTTAAGTGAGGCCTATGCGGAGCATGAGCATATGATGAGAAGCATGCTTGAGGATACCAGCGCCGCTCAGAAGGATTATCTGGATATGGCTGGCCGCATCCTCAAGGACAACCAGGCGATCCAGAAGGAACAGCAGGCAGATTATCAGCACCTTGCGGATTATCTCAAGGAAGCAGAGTCTTCTTCCGCGAAGTTCTGGGTTGCATGTAACCAGACTATGCAGAAATATGTCGAGGCGGCTGCACAGGGAATGGATAAGATCACAGCATCCGGCAAGCGAAATGCAGAACTTGCACAGGCAAATCAGCAGGTTGTTGCAGAGTTCGATGCGAGACTTCAGGAATTTATGAATTACCAGAAACTGTCTTACAAGACCATGGATCAGGTACGCCGTCTTCTTGCGGATATTTCCGCGGTAGGAAGCAGCAAGAACGTGACACTGACTGCCGGACAGATGACGCAGAAGCAGTCTTTCGACAAATTAGAAGAACTTCTGGAGCAGCAGGGAGATCAGCAGCAGGCACTTCTTGAAGAACTGAACCGCAATTTACGCGAACTGACCAAGGGAGCACAGAAAGGCAAATTTGGTATATTCAGATAGAATAGGAGAATCAGATGCGCAGAAAGAAAAAATCAGAAAACAACGGCTTCAATGTCTGGCGTTCTTATTCTGATATGATGGCAGGTGTCCTTCTGCTTTTTGTGCTGATCATGTGTGTGACCCTTTTTCAAGCCCAAAAAAGCTACAACGAGAGTATCCAGGAGAGAGATGACAAAATCGCTCTTCAGGAAGAATACACACAGCAGCTTCTGGACAAGCAGACTGCCCTCGATGAGAAGGAAGGAACGATCCAGAATCAGGACGAACAGCTCAAGAGCCAGGATGAACAGCTCAAGACACAGCAGGAAAAACTGGATGAGCAGCAGCAACAGCTGACTGCACTGGCGGCCAAGCTCAAAGAACAGGAAGCAACACTTAAGAGCCAGCAGTCCGCTCTTGATACCAAAACTGCACAGCTTAAGAGCCAGCAGGAACAGATCGACCAGATCATCGGTGTCAAGGCAGAGGTTATCGAGGCACTGAAGAATGAATTTTCCAAAAATAATATCAATGTAGATATCGATGCACAGACCGGTGCGCTGACGCTGGAAGCAAGTGTCATGTTCGACTATGACCAGGCAGAACTGACCGATGCCGGTAAGCAGGCACTGGAGCAGATCCTTCCGATCTACTGTAAAGTTCTTCTGCAGGATGATTATATGAAGTATCTTGCAGAGATCATCATTGACGGTTATACCGATACAGACGGGGATTACAGCTATAACCTCCAGCTCTCCCAGCAGAGATCTCTGGCGGTGGCTCAGTATCTTCTTGATATTCAGGGGAATTTCCTGGATTCCACACAGTCAGCGAACCTTCAGAATTATCTGACAGTAAACGGGCATTCCATGGCGAATCCTGTCCTTGACGCAGATGGAAATGTCGATAAGGATGCATCCAGACGAGTGGAGATCAAGTTCCGCCTGAAGGATGAAGAGATGATCGATGAACTGAATCAGATCATGAGCAGCTCTTCAGATACTGCTTCTGCGGATACTGCTTCCTCTTCCGACAATACATCTGCGAATTAAATAAAAAACTTCTTGCAATTAAGAATCTTTTATAGTATAATTGTACATGTTGTAAAAACGATGGTCCTCTGTTACAAGATTATGTATTAAGAACATCCAGATAAGAATAGGAGAGAATAAAATGAACGACATTATCAAAAACATTGAGTCTGCTCAGTTAAAAGCAGAAGTACCGCAGTTCCGCGTTGGTGACACAGTAAGAGTACACGCTATGATCAAAGAGGGAAACCGTGAGAGAATCCAGATCTTTGAGGGAACTGTTCTTAAGAGACAGGGCGGAAGCACAAGAGAAACTTTCACAGTAAGAAAGAGCTCCAACGGTGTTGGTGTTGAGAAGACATGGCCGCTTCACTCCCCGCACGTTGTTAAAGTAGAAGTTATCCGTCAGGGTAAAGTTCGCCGTGCTAAGCTGAACTACCTGAGAGATCGTGTAGGTAAAGCTGCAAAGGTTAAAGAACGCGTTAGATAATGTATTTTATCTGAAAATTTCAAAAGTTTTAAAAGCAGGGACAATAACGAACAGCTATTGTCCCTCTTTTCCATTATGGAGAGAACAGTTATGAATATAAAAAACTGGAAAGAACATCCCAAAGTCCTGGAACTGAGGGCGAAACTGGAGGACCGCAAGACCCGGGGAATCCTGAAATGGGCCTTTCAGATCACCGTGACACTTGTGTTTGCAGCAGTTGTGGCATTGATGATGTTTCAGACTGTGACAATGCAGGAGAATTCTATGGAACCGACGATCTCCGTCGGCGACCGTTTTTTTGTAAATAAAGCAGTATATAAGTTTTCTTCGCCGCAGAGAGGCGATCTGATCGTTTTTCGGACGAGTGCCAGTGATGATGCGGCTCTGCATATCCGGAGAGTGATCGGGCTTCCGGGGGAACGGATCCAGATCTCGAATGGCAAGATCCTGATCGACGGCAAAGAATACGAAGAGGCAAACCAGTTTCCTGAGATCACGAATCCGGGGCTGGCTTCCACTACAGTAACGCTGGAATCCGGGGAGTATTTCGTCCTGGGAGACAAACGGAACAACAGTGAGGACAGCCGATATGCAGATATTGGAAATGTGAAGAAACGATACATTGTCGGTAAGCTGTGGTTTACCTGCTCGCCGATGAAGAAGTTTGGTTTTATGAAAGGTTAAGACAGATATGAATATACAATGGTATCCTGGTCATATGACCAAGGCAAAAAGACAGATGCAGGAAGATTTGAAACTGATCGATCTGATCATAGAGCTGGTAGATGCCAGAGTGCCGCTTTCCAGCAGGAACCCGGATATCGACCAGCTTGGGCAGAACAAATCCCGTCTGATCCTTCTGAACAAGGCTGATCTCGCAGACGAGAGACAGAATGAAGCATGGAAGGAATACTTTCAGAGCAAGGGCTTTTATGTAGTCAAAGTCGATTCACGCAGCGGTTCGGGAATGAAAATGATCCAGAACGTGATCCAGGAGGCCTGCAAAGAAAAGATCGAGCGTGATCGCAGAAGAGGGATCAAGAACCGTCCGATCCGTGCGATGGTAGCCGGAATCCCGAATGTTGGTAAATCCACATTTATCAACACCTTTGCCGGAAAAGCCTGTGCCAAGACCGGAAACAAACCGGGTGTGACCAAGGGCAAACAGTGGATTCGCCTGAACAAGAACGTAGAACTTCTGGACACCCCGGGAATTCTCTGGCCGAAATTTGAAGACCAGCTTGTAGGAATCCGCCTTGCCTGTGTCGGCTCTATCAAGGATGATATCCTGAACATCGAGGAACTGGCTCTCTGGCTTCTCGAGAAACTGAAAAAGGATTATCCGGGAGCTCTTGAGAAACGTTATGGGATTTCTGAGGAGGGAACTCCACTTGAGACACTTGAGGCGATCGCCAGAGCGAGGGGATGCCTGAAACGTGGAGAAGAACTGGACTATGTGAAGACTTCCGGGCTGATCTTCGACGATTTCCGCGGAGGCAAGATCGGACGCATTACCCTGGAATGGGCAGGACAGCAGGAGAATAATTAAATGAAAAAGATAGGCGAGATCAAAGAAGAATTTGCCGCAGCCAGTGAAGGTCAGTGGGCAGATCTGTGTGCAGGTTACGCGGAGGACCAGAGAAGCGGCGTACAGAAGATCGTTTCTCAGTATCAGAAGAAATTGGAGAATCTTGAGAAGGAAAAACTCCGCATGGAGCAGATGATGCAGTATGAGCATGAATACGAACATCTGGGATATCTCTGTGGTATTGATGAGGTTGGAAGGGGGCCGCTTGCAGGACCGGTGGTTGCCTGCGCAGTGATTCTGCCGAAGGATTATGATATCCTTTATCTGAACGATTCCAAGAAACTGACAGCACACAAGAGAGAAGAACTCTATGATGTCATCATGGAGAAAGCTGTCGCGGTAGGCATCGGCATGGCAAGTCCACAGAGGATCGATGAGATCAACATTCTCCAGGCGACTTATGAGGCAATGTGGGAGGCAATCAGTAAGCTTAAAGTCACTCCGCAGCTTCTTCTCAACGATGCAGTGACGATTCCGCAGGTGACGATCCCGCAGGTTCCGATCATCAAGGGAGATGCCAAGAGCGCATCCATTGCAGCGGCTAGCATTGTTGCCAAGGTCACAAGGGACAGAATGATGGTTGAGTATGACAAGACTCTGCCGGGATACGGATTTGCTTCCAATAAGGGCTATGGCTCATCGGAGCACATTGAAGCCCTCAAGAAATATGGTCCGTCCCCGATACACAGAGCAAGTTTTATCACACACTTCGTATAAAATTTTATAAATACCAAAGATACCGACACATAAAAAAGAAAAGAGCGGGCGCGTATCAACAAACGTAAAGTAGGCAGTCGTCATGAAGAACAGGCGGCTGCCTTTCTGGAAAAACAAGGGCTTAAGATCCTTGAACACAATTTTTTCCGCCGGGGAGGCGAGATTGACCTGGTTGCGAAAGACGGAAAATATCTTGTTTTTGTAGAAGTGAAATACCGGGCGACAACAACTTCCGGAGAAGCGGCAGCAGCCGTAGACTTTAAGAAACAGCGTCGGATCAGCAGGGCGGCACAGTTTTATCTGCTCCGTTATGGATATGGGGAGCCTCCATGCAGATTTGATGTGGTGGCAATTGACGGAGATGAGATCCAGTGGATCAGAAATGCGTTTGATTACTGCGGATAAAATGCAGAGAGGAGAGTACACGATGATAAAGATAAAATGGCATCAGGAAAACGAACCCAGGATGCATGTGAATACAAGAGAAGGTGTAACGTATCTTACCTATCCGGAATTTGACAGACTGCCGGGATTTGTGCATGCATTCAGCACCAGACTTGGCGGTGTCAGTGAGGGGATCTATTCTTCTATGAACTTAAGTTTTACAAGAGGTGACAAAGACGAGGCGGTAAGAGAAAATTATCGCAGACTGGCAGATGCAGTCGGTTTCAAAATGGAAGATATCGTGACTTCTGACCAGACACATACGGCAAATGTGCGCCTTGTCACAGAAGAAGACCGCGGAAACGGCATCACGAAACCAAGACCGTACACAGACGTGGATGGGATGATCACCAATGTACCGGGGCTGGTCCTTGCGACATTTTACGCGGATTGTGTGCCTCTGTACTTTATCGATCCGGTGCACCGCGCGATCGGACTTTCTCATTCCGGATGGAGAGGAACGGTGGCAAAGATCGGTGAGGTCACAGTTCGAAGGATGCAGGAAGAATTCGGCTCTGACCCGTCGGAGATCTACGGTGCAGTCGGTCCATCCATCTGCCAGGACTGTTATGAAGTGAGTGAAGATGTGATCGAACAGTTCCGCGCTGCTTTCCCACAAGACAAGTGGGATGCTCTGTTTTATGGTAAGCCGGATGGCAAATACCAGCTGGATCTCTGGGAGGCAAATCACCAGATCATGCTGGGAGCAGGCTTGAAAGAAGAACATATTTCCATGCCAAATCTGTGCACCTGCTGCAATCCGGAATTCCTTTTTTCGCACAGGGCTTCCCATGGCAGGAGAGGAAATCTGGGGGCATTTCTGGGGATCCGCTGATAAGATACAACTACAACTGCACAGGCAATAAAAAACGGGCTGCATACAGTACAAAAACTGTATACAGCCCGTAAATATACATGTAAGAGAAAAATCAGCGTTTACTTACTTTTTCCATCAGCTCCATGATCTTTTCGTTGCTGGAACGAACTTTCTCTACAGATAGGTCATGGTTGATGATGTCCATGATACTTGCAAGGTATTTGCTCATGTTTGCTTCGACGTAATATGGTCTTGTGAGCAGTTCAGGATCACGGTAGTTCAGGTTGGTGGTGATAACCTTGTCGATCCAGCCTTTCTCATAGTATTCATCGAATTTCTTGAGACCGTCTGTGAACAGACCGTAAGTAGTACAGATGAAGACACGCTTTGCTTTACGTTCCTTGATCTGCTTGGCAACATCGAGCATACTCTCTCCGGAAGAGATCATATCGTCGATGATGACAACATCCTTGCCCTCTACGGAATCTCCGAGGAACTCATGGGCAACGATCGGGTTCTTGCCGTTGACAACGGTAGAATAATCACGACGTTTGTAGAACATACCCATATCAACACCGAGAATGTTAGAGAAATATACTGCTCGTGACATCGCACCCTCATCCGGGCTGATGATCATCAGATGATCGTTGTCAAGCTTGAAGTCCTTGACTTCTTTAACCAGTGCTTTGAGGAACTGGTAGGTCGGGAAGAAGTTATCAAATCCGTTGAGCGGGATGGAGTTCTGTACACGTGGGTCATGCGCATCAAAAGTGATAAAGTTGGAAACGCCCATATCACTTAATTCCTTGAGCATCAGTGCACAGTCAAGAGATTCTCTCTTGGTACGGCGGTGCTGACGTCCTTCGTAAAGGAACGGCATGATGACGTTGATACGATGAGCTTTACCGGTAGCTGCGGAAATGATCCTCTTGAGATCCTGATAATGGTTGTCCGGTGACATGTGGTTCTCATGACCGCATACGGTGTAAGTTTCTGTGTAGTTGGTGATATCTACCATGATAAAGAGATCGGCACCACGAACAGATTCTTTGATGTAACCCTTGCCCTCGCCGGTACCGAAGCGGACGCATTCGCACTCGACAAGGAAAGAAGGAAGGCTGTATCCCTGTGGTACAGTGCTCGGTTTCTTCTTTGCTACAAGTTCTTTACGGAATTTTACAAGTTTCTTGTCAACCTCTTTTGCAAGATCCTGACATCCGGCAAGTGCTGCAATACGGATGGGAGCAACCGGGGTCGCTTTTTCAAGTAACTCTATATTTGGCATAATATTCCTCCTAGGTATAGTTTTTCAAACTGAGTCCTACTACATTTATAACATTTGACCTAAATCCCGTCAAGGAATTTATTGATTTTTACCCGGAGAATTGTTATCATAGTAATGATCCGGATATGGACGAAGGCATATCCGAATGATAAAAAGAAAGGAACACCATGAAAAAAAAGAAACATAAGATTTCCAAAGTTCTTCCTGGAAGCATCGGCGAGGAGCTGGAGCTGGAGCCGGGAGATGTGCTGGCAGAGATCAATCATCAGGCGGTGGAGGATGTTTTTGATTACCGTTATCTGATGAACGATGAATATATAGAACTTCTTATAGAGAAAGCCAACGGAGAGATCTGGGAGCTGGAAGTGGAGAAGGATTATGATGAGGATCTGGGGATAGAGTTTGAGAATGGCCTGATGGATGATTACCGTTCCTGCAGCAACCATTGCATGTTCTGCTTTATCGACCAGATGCCGCCGGGAATGAGGGAGACTCTCTATTTTAAGGATGATGATTCCAGGCTTTCCTTCCTGCAGGGAAATTATGTGACATTGACGAATATGAGCCAGGAGGATATTCAGAGGGTGATCAAATATCACCTGTCTCCGATCAATGTTTCTTTCCAGGCAATGAATCCGAAGCTTCGCTGCAAGATGCTCCACAACCGTTTCGCGGGAGATGCCCTCAAGAAAGTGGACCAGCTTTACGAGGCGGGGATCACCATGAACGGACAGATCGTTCTGTGTAAGGGAGTCAACGACGGTGAGGAACTGGAGTACAGCCTGGAGAAGCTTTCTGCATATGCGCCGGTCCTTCAAAGCGTGTCCGTGGTTCCGGTAGGTCTGACGAAATTCCGCGACGGACTTTATCCATTGGAGAGTTTTGAGCGGGAGGATGCGATCAAAGTCCTCGAGCAGATCCATCGCTGGCAGCGTAAGATGTACAAAGAACATGGAATCCATTTCATCCATGCTTCTGATGAGTGGTATATTCTTGCGGGACTGGAACTTCCGGAGGAGGAGCGTTATGATGGTTATCTTCAGCTTGAGAACGGTGTGGGAATGCTGAGACTTCTGGATACGGAAGTCAGACTGGCCGTCGAGAAACGCACGGGAGATGACAAACCGAGATCCATTACCGTTGCGACTGGCAAGCTGGCAGCACCTTATATCGAGAAATGTCTGGAACGGATTTCCACGAAATATCCGAATCTTGAGTATGAAGTGATCACGATCAGAAACAATTTCTTCGGCGAAAAGATCACAGTTTCCGGACTTATCACAGGAACCGATCTGAGGGAACAGCTTTCAGACCGCAAACTGGGTGAGAGGGTCCTGATCCCATGCAATATGCTCCGGAGCGGCGAGAATGTTTTTCTGGATGATCTGACTGTGGAGGATGTTTCAGAGGCAATTGGAAGAGAAATCGTAATCGTAGAGGAAGACGGGGAAGATCTGGTATCTTCTGTACTGGACCCCGTTCATAATAAAAAACAGATAAGGAGACAAATGTATGAGCAAACCAGTAGTGGCAATAGTGGGCAGGCCTAATGTCGGCAAATCCACTTTGTTTAACGCCCTGGCAGGCGAAATGATATCTATTGTAAAAGATACACCGGGTGTGACCCGTGACAGGATTTATGCAGATGTGACATGGCTGGACAAATCCTTTACCATGATCGATACCGGCGGAATCGAGCCGGACAGCGGCGACATCATTCTTTCTCAGATGAGAGAGCAGGCGCAGATCGCGATCGATACCGCTGATGTTATCGTATTTATCACTGATGTACAGCAGGGACTTGTGGATTCTGATGCGAAGGTTGCAGACATGCTGCGCCGCAGCCAGAAACCGGTCATTCTTGTTGTAAACAAAGTAGACAGCGTTCAGAAATATATGATGGACGTTTATGAATTCTACAATCTGGGAATCGGAGAACCAGTACCGATTTCAGCAGCCAACCGCACCGGACTTGGTGATATGCTGGATGAGATCGTCAAGGAATTTCCTGAGGATCTTGATACAGAGGAGGAAGATGATATCCCGAAGATCGCCGTTGTAGGTAAACCGAATGTCGGCAAGTCTTCTCTTATCAACCGGCTTCTCGGCGAGGATCGTGTGATCGTGTCCGATATCGCAGGAACCACAAGAGATGCTGTTGATGCCAAGGTCAAATGGCAGGGCAAGGAATACATCTTCATCGATACCGCCGGACTTCGCCGCAAAGGCAAGATCAAAGAAGAGATCGAGCGTTACAGCGTGATCCGTACTGTGACCGCAGTAGAGCGTGCACATGTTGTCGTGATCGTGATCGATGCGACAGAGGGTGTTACCGAACAGGATGCCAAGATCGCCGGAATTGCACATGAGCGCGGCAAGGGCGTTATCATTGCAGTGAATAAATGGGATGCCGTTGAGAAGGACGACAAGACTATCTACAAACACACAAACCGTATCAGAGAAGTGCTGGCATATATGCCGTACGCAGAACTTGTATTTATCTCTGCCAAGACAGGCCAGCGTCTGCCGAAGCTTTTTGAGACCATTGATGCTGTTATCGAGAATCAGACACTCCGCATCCAAACCGGTGTGCTCAATGAGATCCTCGCAGAGGCCGTTGCCATGCAGCAGCCGCCGTCTGACCGTGGTAAGCGTCTCAAGATCTTCTATATGACTCAGGTTGGAGTGCGTCCGCCGACATTCGTTATCTTTGTAAACGACAAAGAACTGATGCATTTCTCCTACACCCGTTATATTGAGAACAAGGTAAGGGATGCATTCGGTTTCCGCGGCACACCGCTGAAATTTATTATCCGTGAACGCGGGGAAAAGAGTTGAATGAAATGACTGAACGTTTGATATGCCTTCTGGTCGGTTATGTTTTTGGACTGTTTCAGACTTCTTATATTATTGGAAAGATGCATAAGACAGATATCCGTGAACATGGAAGCGGCAATGCAGGAACCACCAATGCCCTGCGTACCTTTGGCAAAAAAGCCGGCGCGATGACGCTTCTTGGCGACTGTCTCAAATGTGTGCTGGCGATCGTGGCCGTGCGATTGATCTTCCGTAACTCTGCCGCTGATGTCATGCCTCTGCTTGCGATCTATGCGGCAGCAGGTTGCGTCCTTGGACATAACTTTCCGATCAACCTTGGATTTCGCGGTGGAAAGGGGATCGCGGCATCTGTTGGATTCCTGATCACTTTTGACTGGAGAATTTTTGTCCTCTGTGCGATCGTGTTCTTTGTGATCTTTTTCCTGACACATTATGTTTCACTGTGCTCATTAAGCTGCTATATGGTTGCACTGATCGCACTGATCGTGCGCGGCGAGCATGGTGCTTACGGGATGGACAGACCACACACCCTGGAGATGTACGGGGTGATGGTGTTTCTGACCTGCCTTGCGTTCTGGAGACACAGAGCCAATATCGTGAGGCTGGTACGCGGAGAAGAAAACAAAGTACTTGTCGGAAAATCAAAGAAAGGTTAAAAGGTAGCATATATGGCAAAAATCAGTGTATTGGGAGCAGGAAGCTGGGGAACTGCACTTTCAGTCCTTCTGAGCAATAATGGACATGAGGTTCGTCTCTGGTCCAGATTTCAGGAAGAAGTAGATGCTCTCAAAGAAACGAGAGAACTTACTTCCAAACTGCCGGGGGTACATATCCCGGAGAATATCGATCTTACTGCAGACGTGAAAAGCTGCGTGGAAACCGCAGAAGTGATCGTTCTGGCTGTGCCGTCCCCATATATCAGAAGTACATCGAAATTGATGGCACCTGATGTAAAGGAAGGACAGATCATTGTCAATGTTGCCAAGGGAATCGAAGAAAAGACCCTGATGACCATGACAGACATCATCAGCGAAGAGATCCCGGCAGCAGGCGTCTACGTGCTTTCCGGACCGAGCCACGCAGAGGAAGTGGGAAGAGGGCTTCCGACGACCTGCGTGATCAGCGGACCGAAGAGAGAGACAGCAGAGTATCTCCAGGGGATTTTTACAAGTCCTGTATTCCGCGTTTATACGACACCGGATACGCTCGGCGTAGAACTTGGAGGCTCACTCAAGAATGTGATCGCACTTGCGGCAGGAACCGCAGACGGACTTGGATATGGAGACAACACCAAGGCGGCTCTGATCACACGAGGAATTGCGGAGATCGCACGCCTTGGAACGAAGATGGGCGCCAGAGTGGAGACTTTTGGAGGGCTTTCCGGGATCGGAGATCTGATCGTAACCTGCGCGAGTGTCCACAGCCGTAACCGCAAAGCCGGCTATCTGATCGGTAAGGGATACACGATGCAGCAGGCAATGGATGAAGTTCAGATGGTCGTCGAGGGCGTTTATTCCGCCAAGGCAGCCAAGAGCCTTGCTGAGAAATACGAAGTAGAGATGCCGATCATCATGGAAGTCAACAAAGTCCTGTTTGAAGACAAACCAGCAGCCGACGCCGTAAGAGACCTGATGCTCCGCGACAAGAAAGTAGAAACACCAATGCTGCCATGGTAAAAACAGTCAAAAAAGACGATTTTTACCGGCAGATGTTCAAGCTTGCGATTCCGATCATCATTCAGAACCTGCTCAGTGCGGCAGTAAACTCATCGGATGTGATCATGCTGAATTATGTAGGACAGTCTGCGATCTCGGCAGTATCACTGGCAGCAAATTATTCTAACATTCTGTTTATGGTATATTATGGACTGGGCACAGGAGCATCCCTTTTGTGTGCACAGTACTTTGGCAAGAAAAACATGCAGGCGATCCATGCCGTAGAGGGAATTGCCCTTCGCTTTTCGCTTGCAATCTCAGCACTTGTGGCACTGGCTGCATTTACCATGCCGCAGAGGATGTTATTATTATTCACTTCAGATCAGGAACTGATCGCGATCGGATCTTCTTACATACGGATCATGGGAATTACTTATCTCTGCTGGGGAGTGACAGAAATCTACCTTGCGATCCTTCGAAGCATCGGCCGCGTGACGATCAGTATGACATTGAATATGCTGGCATTTGGACTAAACATTCTGTTGAATGCCGTTTTTATTTTTGGACTGTTTGGGGCACCGAAGCTTGGAGTGACCGGTGTGGCGATCGCAACGGCATCTTCCAGGCTGATACAACTCATTGCCTGCGTGATCGTATCTTTGTTGAGCAAAGATGTAAAACTGAATCCAGCTTATATGTTTATCCGAAGCAAGACGCTGCTGAATGATTTCGTCCACCTTTCTCTCCCGGCACTTGGAAATGATCTTTCCTGGAGTGTGGCTTTTTCCATGTATTCCGTAATTCTGGGACATCTTGGAACAGAGGCGGTGGCAGCCAATTCACTGGTGACTGTTGTTCGAAACGTAGGATCTGTTTTCTGCTTTGCGATCGCGAGTGCAGGAACGATCCTTCTCGGCAGAGTGATGGGACAGGGAGAACTCGAGAAATCCAAATCCTATGCGTCCAGAATGCTGAAGATGACAGTTGTGGCAGGAGCAGTAGGAGGTGTGATC